>NZ_JBJGYW010000002.1:0-270352 GCF_054050215.1 Geodermatophilus sp. SYSU D01186
TCCTCCTCGGTGACGGCCACGCAGATGTAGCCCGAGGTGTAGCGCACCATGAACGCCACCAGCTCCGGCGTGGCCAGCTCCGAGGCGAAGATCAGATCGCCCTCGTTCTCCCGGTCCTCGTCGTCCATGACGACGACCGGGCGGCCACGCTTGATGGCCGCGATGGCGTCCTCGATGGTGTCGAGCCGGGTCGAGGTGCTCACGAGCGCTCTCCCAACAGCCGTTCCACGTACTTCGCGATCACGTCGACCTCCAGGTTGACCGGGCTCCCCGGAGGCACCGCGCCGAGCGTCGTCTCGCGCAGGGTGGTGGGGATGAGGCTGATCTCGAACCAGGGCTCGGGGTCGCCGACCGCGCTGACGGCGCTCACCGTCAGCGAGACGCCGTCCACCGCGACCGACCCCTTCTCGACCACGTAGCGGGCCAGCTCGCGGGGCAGCGCGATCCGCACGACCTCCCAGTGCTCGCCCGGGGTGCGGGTGAGCACGGTGCCGACACCGTCGACGTGCCCCTGCACCAGGTGGCCGCCGAGCCGGGTGTGCGGGGTGACGGCGCGCTCGAGGTTGACCGGGTCGTCGTCCTGGAGGGCGCCGAGGCTGCTGCGGCGCAGGGTCTCGGCCATCACGTCGGTGGCCCAGACGTCGCCGTCGACGTCGGTCACGGTGAGGCAGACCCCGTTGACGGAGATGGAGTCACCCAGCGCCACACCCTCCAGCGCACGGTGCGCGCGGATGCGCAGCCGGGCGGCGTCCGCGAGGTCCTCGCGGACGAGCAGGGTGCCGATCTCCTCGACGATCCCGGTGAACACGATCAACTCCCTCCGGTCGCGGCCGGGCTGACCGCAGACCGACTGCCACCAGTGTGCCGGTTCGGACGCAGGCGGATGCCGACGTCCCCGCCCAAGCGGGTGACGTCGGCGACCGACAGGGTCAGCGCGTCGCCGATCCCGGTGATTCCCAGGTCACCGACGAGTGGTGCACCGGCGCCCAGGAGCTTGGGCGCCAGGTGCACCACCACCTCGTCGACCAGCCCCTCGCGCAGGAACGCGGCGGCGAGGGTCGGGCCGCCCTCGAGCAGCACCCGGCGGACGTCGCGGGTGAACAGCTCGGCCAGCAGCTCGCGGGGTCCGGGGGCGGCGCTGACCAGCGTGGGAGCCGCGTCGTCGAGGACGCGCGCCGCGCGCGGCAGCCGGCCGCGGCGGTCGAGCACGACCCGCAGGGGCTGGCGCTCGGCGTCCCGCCCCTCGGCGTCACGGACGGTGAGCTGGGGGTCGTCGGCCAGGACCGTGCCCGAGCCGACGAGGACCGCGTCGCAGGTGGCGCGCAGCCGGTGGACGGCGGCGCGCGCCTCGGGGCCGGTGACCCAGCGGCTGCTGCCGTCCGCGGCGGCCACGCGGCCGTCCAGCGTGCCGGCGACCTTCCACACCACCTGCGGCCGGTGCTCACGGACGCCGGTCAGCCAGGCACCCAGGGCGCCGTCCTCGGCCTCGGCCTGCTCCACGCCGAGCACCACCTCGACCCCGGCCGCCCGCAGCCGGGCGACCCCGCCACCGGCGAGCTCGGTGGGCTCGGGGACGGCGACGACGACCCGCGCCACCCCGGCCGCCAGCAGGGCGTCGGTGCAGGGACCGGTGCGGCCGGTGTGCGCGCACGGCTCGAGGGTGACGACGACGGTGCCGCCGCGGGCGCGGTCCCCGGCCTCGGCCAGCGCGCGGACCTCCGCGTGCGGCCCGCCGGGCGGGGCGGTCGCGCCCTCCCCCACCGGCGTCCCGTCGGCGGCGAGCACGACGGCACCGACCGGCGGGTTGGGGCTGGTGGCGCCGAGCACGCCGGCGCCGAGTTCCCGGGCGCGTGCCATCGCGCGCCGTTCCGGTGCCGTCGCCTCGCCGTCGGCGGCGGGGCCGGCGACCCGCTCCCCGGCCGGGCCGGGGCTCACCCGACCAGCGCCGCGGCCGCCTGCGCCCGCAGGCCGGCGATGGCGCGGGCGGGGTCGTCGGCGCCGTAGACCGCCGAGCCGGCCACGAAGACGTCGGCCCCCGCCTCGGCGGCGGCCTCGATGGTGTCGGCGTTGATGCCGCCGTCGACCTCGACGAACAGGTGCAGGTGGCCGGTGTCGACCAGCTCCCGGGCCCGGCGCACCTTGGGCAGCACCTCGGCCATGAACTCCTGCCCACCGAACCCGGGCTCGACGGTCATGACCAGCAGGGTGTCGAAGGCGGGCAGGACGTCGAGGTACTCCTCCAGCGGGGTGCCCGGCTTGAGCGCCAGCCCCGCCAGGGCCCCGGCGGCGCGCAGGTCGCGGGCGACGGCGCGGGGATCGGCGCAGGCCTCGGCGTGCACGGTGACGTTGCGCGCCCCGGCCTCGGCGTAGCCCGGCGCCCAGCGCTCGGGGGCCTCGATCATCAGGTGGCAGTCCAGCGGCACGGGGCTGACCGCCTGCACGGCCTGCATCACCGGGAGGCCGAAGGTCAGGTTCGGCACGAAGTGCGCGTCCATGACGTCGAAGTGCAGCCAGTCGGCGTCGGCCACCCGTCGCGACTCCTCCGCCAGCCGGGCGAAGTCCGCCGACAGCAGGCTGGGCGCGATCATCGGGGTCCGGGGCACGGCTGCCGAGTCTAGGCAGGCCGTCCGGGCCGCCCGGCGCGGGCGCGGCGGAACCACAGGCCGGCGGCGACCGCGGCGGCCGCGAGCACCCCCAGCGCGGCCAGCCAGCCGCCGCTGACCCCGCCCTCCTCGTCGGCCGGGACGGCGGCCGGGGTGGTCGCCGGGGCCGCGTCGGTCGCGGGCCCCGCCTGCGGTGCGCCGGACGGCGGGCCGGACGCGGCGGTGGCGGCCGGTGCCGGCGCGCCCGGGGCGACGGTCAGCACCGGCGCGGGCCGCTCGGGCTCAGGAGCACCGGCGGCCGGCAGCTCGATCCAGGCGTCCTCGCGGCCGTCGGCGTAGCGCTGCAGGGTCTTGAACACCAGCTCGGTGGTCCCGGCCGGGAGCCGCGCCACGGTCACCGCGTACTCGGCGTCCCCACCCGCCGGGAGCGCCGGGCCACCCACCTCGAAGCCGTCGGCGGTGGGCGCGAGCGTCCAGCCGGCCGGGCCGGAGGCCAGCGCCACGTCCGCGGGGGCGAGCCCGGCGGGCAGCTGGGTGCGCATCGCGACGATCCCGGTCGGCGCCTCCGACTCGGCGGTGAACGTGAGGGTGACCGGCCCGGTGCCGGCCGTCGCGCCCGGAGCGCTCACCTCGACGTGTGCGGCGGCCGCCCCGGGGACGGCGCCGACGAGGACGGCGGCCAGCACGCCGGTGGCCAGGGAGCGGCGCAGGGCCGCGCTGCGGGAGGTCACGTCCCTGTAGTCGCTCCGGCGGGCCGTCGGGTTCCCGGCGTGTCGCAACGGGGGGTGTCCTTGAAGGACCAGGTACTACGACCTAGGTCGAATGGAGCCGCGGCTGCGCGTCCCCCGAGGCTCCCGGGTGGTTCCAACGGAACGAAAGAGTCCGGCTTCCCGACCCTCACGGACACGCCAAGAAACGGCCCGCCCATGACGACGACGTCAGCGCCCCCTCCCTCCCCCCGTCCCGCACCGGGCACCCTGCGGCTGCGGCCGGCCGCCGCGGCGGTCTACGACGGCGGCCCACCCGCCCCCGAGCGGACCCTGTGGGACGTCCTCCAGGCCACGGTCCGGCGGTTCCCGGACGCGCCGGCCCTCGACGACGGGCGGTGGGTACGGACCTACGCCGAGCTGCTCGCCGAGGTGGCGGCGCTGCGGGACCGGCTCGCCGCGGCGGGGGTGGGCCGCGGGGACCGGGTCGGGGTGCGGGTCACCTCCGGGACCGCGGACCTGTACCTCGCGGTGCTCGCCGTCCTCGCCGCCGGGGCTGCCTACGTGCCGGTGGACGCCGACGACCCCGAGGAGCGCGCGCGGCTGGTCCTCGGGGAGGCGGGGGTGTGCGCCGTGGTCGGCGACGGCGGCCGGGTGACCGGGACCGGGACGCCTCCGGGCGGTCGGTCCGCCGCCGATCCCGGCCCGGACGACGACGCGTGGGTCATCTTCACCTCGGGGACCACCGGCACGCCGAAGGGCGTCGCGGTGACCCACCGCAGCGCGGCCGCCTTCGTCGACGCGGAGGCGCAGGTGTTCCTCCGGGCCGAGCCCCTCGGGCCCGGTGACCGCGTGCTGGCCGGGCTGTCGGTGGCCTTCGACGCCTCGTGCGAGGAGATGTGGCTGGCCTGGCGCTCGGGGGCCTGCCTGGTGCCGGCGCCCCGCGCGGTCGTGAAGTCCGGCCCGGAGCTGTGCGGGTGGCTCGCCGACCGGCGGGTCACGGTGGTGTCCACCGTCCCGACGCTGGCGTCGATGTGGCCGGTGTCCCTGCTCGGCGGCATCCGGCTGCTGGTCCTCGGCGGCGAGGCGTGCCCACCCGAACTGGCCGACCGGCTGGCCCGGGCGTGCGGCGAGGTGTGGAACACCTACGGCCCCACCGAGACGACGGTGGTCGCCTCCGCGGCCCGGCTGCGCCCCGGTGCGCCGGTGTCCATCGGACTGCCGCTGGCGGGGTGGGACCTCGCCGTCGTCGACCCCGCGTCCGGGGACCCGCTGCCGTGGGGCAGCACCGGCGAGCTCGTGATCGGCGGCGCCGGCGTGGCCCGCTACCTCGACCCGGCGAAGGACGCCGCCCGCTTCGGCCAGGTCCCCGCCCTGGGGTGGCACCGCGCGTACCGCAGCGGTGACCTCGTGCAGGCCGATCCCCGCGGGTTGCGCTACGTGGGGCGGGCCGACAGCCAGGTGAAGATCCGCGGCTACCGGATCGAGCTCGCCGAGATCGAGTCGGTGCTCGGCGAGCTGCCGGGCGTCGCCCGGGCCGTCGTCGGCACGTACGAGCCGCAGCCGGGGCTGGTCGAGCTGGTCGGCTACTACACCCTGGCCGACGGCGGGGCGCCCCTCGACGAGTCCGCCGTCCTGGACACCCTGCGCGGCCGGCTGCCGGCGCACATGGTCCCCGCCTCCCTGGAGTGCCTGGACCGGATCCCGACGGCCCGCAGCGGCAAGACCGACCGGGCCGCGCTCCCCCCACCGTCCCGTCGGGCGCCGGCCGGCGCCGCTCCGGCGACGCCGGCCGAGGCGGCCCTCGCGAGTGCGCTCGCGGAGGTGCTCGGCGTGGCGTCCGTGCCGGTCGACGCGCACCTGTTCGACCAGCTGCAGGCCAACTCGCTGGTGGTCGCGCACCTCGTCGCCCGGGCACGGGACGTCGACGGGCTGCCGCCGCTGTCCACCCGCCAGGTGTACCTGCACCCGACGATCCGCGAGCTGGCCGCCGTCCTGGGCGAGGACCCGGCGGGCGAGCCCGCGGCGGAGCCCGAACCGGCCGGACCGGCCCCCCGGTCCGGTACCGGCTCGGTCGTGCGGTGCGGCCTCCTACAGGGGCTGCTGCTCCTGGCCAACGTCTGGCTGGCGGCGGTGCTCCTGGACCGCGGCCTGGCCTGGCTGGCGCCCACGCCGGGCCTGCTGGACTCCTACCTGCGGGCGGTGGCCTTCGGCGCCGCCGGGTTCGCCGTCCTCTGCCTGCTGCCGGTCACGGTGAAGTGGCTGGTGGTCGGCCGGTGGCGGGAGGGGGAGATCCCGCTGTGGAGCCTGGCCTACGTCCGGTTCTGGCTGGTCCGGACCCTGCTGCGGGCCAGCCCCCTGGCCCGGTTCGGCGGCTCCCCCCTCTACGCGCTGTACCTGCGCGCGCTGGGAGCACGGGTCGGCCCGCGGGTGGTCATCCTGTCCCCCCACGTCCCCGTGTGCACCGACCTGCTGACCATCTCTGCGGACACGGTGATCCGGCGCGGCGCGCGGTTCTCCGGCTACACCGCGGTACAGGGCCGCATCCGCACCGGCCCGGTGACCATCGGGCGCGACGCCTTAGTCGGCCACGACAGCGTGCTGTCACCCGGGTCGGTCCTCGGCGACGGCGCCCAGCTCGGCCACGCCTCGTGCCTGTACGGCACGCAGGAGGTGCCCGCGGGCGAGCGCTGGCACGGCGTCCCGGCGCGGCGCAACGAGGTCGACCACGTGCGGGTGGAGCCGCTCGCGTGCAGCCGGTTGCGGCCGGCGCTGTTCGCCACCGGTCAGCTCGCGGTGCTCCTGCTGGTGACCCTGCCGGCCGCCCTGCTGCTCGCCGGGGTCGTCGTGCGCGGTCTCGCCGGGCTGGCCGGCGTCTCAGGCGGCGGGCCGGATTCGGCAGGGGGGCTCCTGCGCGACGCCGTGGTCGTCTCGGCGGTGTCCTACGCCGGTGGCCTCCTCGGCAGCCTCGCCGTCGCCACGACGGTCCCGCGGCTGGTGGGCCGGCTCCTGCTCCGCCCCGGCCGGACCCACGCCCTCTACGGCGTACACCACTGGGCGCAGCGGGTCGTCGAGCGGCTCACCAACATCCCGGTCCACCTCCAGCTCACCGGCGACACGTCCGCCGTCGTCCACTACCTCCGGCTGCTCGGGTACCGGATGCCCGACGTCGAGCAGACCGGTTCGAACTTCGGCGCGAGCCTGCACCACGAGAACCCCTACCTGGTCTCGGTGGGCCGCGGCACCCAGGTCTCGGACTCGGTGTCGTTCCTCGACGCCGACTTCTCCAGCACGTCGTTCCGGCTCACGCCGGTGTCTGTGGGCGCGCGCAGCTTCGTCGGCAACTCGGTGGCCTTCCCGCCCGGGCACCGGGTCGGCGCGGACTGCCTGGTGGGCAACAAGACGCTGGTCCCCCTCGACGGCGCGGTCCGCGAGGGGGTCGGCCTGGTGGGGTCGCCGCCGTTCGAGATCCCCCGCTCGATCGACCGCGACAGCCGGTTCGACCGCTTCCTGCACGGGGAGGCCTTCCGGCGGGGACTGGCCGGCAAGAACCGGCACAACCTCGCGACGATCGGCCTGTTCCTGCTCGTGCGGTGGTGCCTGTACCTGCTGCTCACGGTGCTGGTCATGGTGGCCTGGGGCCTGCACGCGCGCTTCGGGGTGGCCGCCCTCGCCGGGCTGCTCCTCGCCTCGTTCCTCCTCACGCTGCTCTACGACCTCGGCTCGGAGCGGCTGCTCGTGGGCCGGCGGCGGCTGCGGCCCACCGTGTGCTCGATCTACCAGCCCTACTTCTGGTGGCACGAGCGCCACTGGAAGCTGCAGTCGGCCGACCACACGCTCCCGATCCTCGACGGCACCCCGTTCAAGCCCCTGGCCTGGCGATTCCTCGGGGTCCGGACCGGCCGGCGGCTGTTCGACGACGGCTGCTCGCTGCCCGAGCGGTCCCTGGTGACCCTCGGGGACGACGTCGTCCTCAACGCCGGCACCGTCGTCCAGTGCCACTCCATGGAGGACGGCACCTTCCGCTCCGACGCCACCCGCCTCGGGGACCGGTGCACGCTCGGAGTCTCCGGCTACGTGCACTACGGGGTCACGATCGGGGACGACGCCGTGGTCGGGCCGGACAGCTTCGTCATGAAGGGGACGACGGTCCCGCCCGGCACCCGGTGGAGCGGCAACCCCGCCGCGGAGACCCGCGTCCCCGCGCCCCGGCCGGCGTGATCGAGCACCTGCTGCCCCCGGCGGTGGTGGCGGCCGAGGCCTTCGGCGACGGGCCGGCCGGCGTCCCCGTGCCGGGCGAGGAGCTGCCGGCCGGCGCGGCACCCGGGCGGAGTGCGGAGTTCGCCGCCGGGCGCGCGCTGGCCCGCGCCGCCCTCGGCCGGCTGGGCGTGCCGCCGTCGGCGGTCCCTCGCGGGCCGGGCGGGGCACCGGTGTGGCCGGCCGGCGTCCTCGGCAGCCTCACCCACTGCGCCGGCTACCGGGCGGCGGCGGTCGCGCGGGCCGGCACGGTGCCGGTGCTCGGGGTGGACGCCGAGCCGGCCGACCCGCTGCCACCGGGGGTGCTCTCGGTCGTGGCCCGGCCCGAGGAGCGCGTGCGGCTGCGCCGGCTGGCCGCGACCCACCCGGGCACCTGCTGGGACCGGCTGCTGTTCTGCGCCAAGGAGGCGGTCTTCAAGGGGTGGTTCCCGCTGACCCGGGCGTGGCTGGAGTTCGGCGACGTCCGCGTGCGCCTCCATCCGCACGGCCGGCTCTCGGCGCGCCTGCTCGTCGCCGTCCCCCCGCTCGACGGCACGCGGGTCGGCGGGTTCACCGGGCGCTGGCTCAGCCGCGACGGGCTGTTGCTGGCCGCCGTCTCCGGGCTCGCGGGCGGCGCCCGGAGCTGACCGCGCCCTCCCCCGCGCCGTCACGGGGTCGCCGGCCTCGCCGACCGCCCGCCGTCAGCGGGTGCGGCGCAGCAGCGCCATGAACATCGCGTCGGTGCCGTGCCGGTGCGGCCACAGCTGCCCGTACCGGCCGCGGGCCAGCCCGGGGACCTCCGGGAACAGCGGGGCGACCGGCAGCACCTCGACGTCGTCGCGCGCGGCGGCGGCGTCGGCCACCGCGACGGTCTCCGCGGCGTGCGGGGAGCAGGTCACGTAGGCGACCACTCCCCCGGGCCGCACCGAGGCCAGCGCCCCCTCGAGCAGTGCGGTCTGCAGCTCCACCAGCGGGGGGACGTCCTCGGGGGTGCGCCGCCAGCGGACCTCGGGCCGGCGGCGCAGCGCCCCCAGGCCGGTGCACGGGGCGTCCAGCAGCACCCGGTCGAACGACCCGGGCGCCCACGGCGGCTGCCGGCCGTCGGCGACGAGCACCTCGGTGCCGGCCTGCCCGGCCAGCGCCGACCGCACCAGCTCGGCGCGGTGCGGGGAGCGGTCGGCCGCGGTCAGCGCGACGCCGTCGGGACGTACCGCGGCCAGCAGGCCGGCCTTCCCGCCCGGCCCCGCGCACACGTCGAGCCAGGCGGTGTCCGGGCCCTCGAGCGGGGCGCGGGTCAGCAGGAGCGCGGCCAGCTGGCTGCCCTCGTCCTGCACGGCGGCGGCGCCGTCCCGGACCGCGGGCACGCGCCCCGGGTCGCCGCCGCCGAGCCGCACCGCGTACGGCGACCAGGGGCCCGGCGTCCCGCCGGACTCCTCGGCCAGCCGCTCGCGGGTCACCCGCCGGGCCACCAGGTGCACCTCCGGCGCGGCGTCGTCGGCCAGCAGCGCGGCCTCCAGCTCGGCGTCACCGCCCAGCGCCTCGCGCCAGGCCTCGACGATCCAGCCGGGGTGGTCGGTGGCGAGGGCCAGCCGCCGGTCGCCCTCGGCGTCGAGCCGGTCCAGCCAGGCGGCGCGGTCCCCGCCCGCGGCGACCTTGCGCAGGACGGCGTTGACGAGCCCGGAGGCACCGGCGCCGACGATCGCGCGGGTGAGGTCGACGGTGGTGTCCACCGCCGCGTGGGCCGGCACCCGCAGGTCCAGCAGCTGGTGGGTGCCCAGCCGGAGCAGGTCGAGGACCCGGGGGTCCAGCTCGCTCAGCGGACGGTCGACCAGCCCGGCCAGCACCGCGTCGAGGGTGCCCTGCGCGCGCAGCGTGCCGTAGGCGAGCTGGGTGGTGAACGCCGCGTCGCGCTGGTCCAGCTCGCGCTCGCGCAGCAGCTGCGGCAGCAGCAGGTTGGCGTAGGCGGCGCGGGAGGAGACGGCGTCCAGGACGTCGTAGGCGGTCAGCCGGGCACCGTCGAGCCGCGGGCGGGCGGGACGGCGTCCGCTCCGGTGTCCGGGCCGGGGCCGGCCGGGCCGGCGGGGCGGGCGGGTCACGGCTCCCCGAGCCTCTCCCCCGGCGCCGGGCGGGCGCCGCGGGCCCAGTCGGCGGCGGGCAGCACGCGCTTGCCCGCCGGCTGCACCTCGCCGAGCCGGACCGCGCCGCGACCGGTGCCGACGAGCACCCCGGTCGGCCCCACCGACAGCTCCCCGGGCGTCAGGCCCAGGGACGTCGGCAGCGGCTCGACCGGGCCCAGGCGCAGCCGGTCACCGCGCCAGGTGGTCCACGCGCCCGGGGCCGGGGTCACCCCCCGCACGCGCCGGTCGACGACGTGCGCGGGCAGGGCCCAGTCGACGCGGGCGTCGGCCGGCTCGATCCGCGGCGCGAGGCTGACCCCCTCGGCCGGCTGCGGCTCGGGGAGGACGGTGCCGGCCGCGATGCCGTCGAGCGTGGCCAGCAGCAACCGGGCACCGCTCCGGGCCAGCCGGCCCAGCAGGTCCCCGGCGGTGTCGCGGGGGGCGATCGGCTCGGTGACCACACCGAAGACCGGGCCGGTGTCCATCCCGGCCTCCAGCCGGAAGGTGGACGCGCCGGTCACCTCGTCCCCGGCCATGACCGCGTGCTGCACCGGGGCGGCCCCGCGCCAGGCCGGCAGCAGCGAGAAGTGCAGGTTGACCCAGCCGTGCCGGGGCAGGTCGAGCGCCGCCTGCGGCAGCAGCGCGCCGTAGGCGACCACCGGGGCGCAGTCGACGGCGAGGTCGGCCAGCTGCGCCAGGAACTCCGGCTCGCGCGGCGACCGCGGCTGCAGCACCGGCACGCCGGCGGCATCGGCCCGCTCGGCGACCGGCGAGCGGCTCACCCGGCGGCCGCGGCCGGAGCGGGCATCGGGACGGGTCAGGACAGCGGCCACCTCGTGCCCGGAGTCCAGCAGCAGGTCCAGCGAGGGGACGGCGACCTCCGGCGTCCCGGCGAACAGCAGCCTCAGTGGGGGCTCACCTCCACGCGCGGGACCCGGGCCCCCATGCCGGCCCACTCGGCCTCGGCGATGGCGGCCAGCGCGGCCTCCTTGGCCCCCGGCGCCAGGCGGTCGACGAACAGGACGCCGTCGAGGTGGTCGACCTCGTGCTGCACCGCGCGGGCCAGGAGGTGCGAGCCCTCCACCCGGACCGGCTCGCCGTGCACGTCGAAGCCGGTGGCGGCCACGTAGAGGTGCCGGCGGCAGTCGTAGGCGAGGCCGGGGATGGACAGGCAGCCCTCGGGCCCCTCCTCGGTCTCCTCCCCCACCAGCACGACCTCCGGGTTGACCAGGTGACCGAGCTGCCCGTCGACGTGCCAGGTGAACACCCGGACGCCGACACCGATCTGCGGTGCGGCCAGCCCGGCGCCGCCGGCGGCCAGCATGGTGTCGGTGAGGTCGTCGACGAGCCGGCGCAGCTCGGCGTCGAAGTCGACGACGGGGGCGGCGGGCGTGCGCAGCACCGGGTCGCCGTAGAGGCGGATGGGGGTCACGCTCACCGGTCGATCGTAGGGGGCGCCCCGCGGCTCCCCTCAGCCCCTCGGGGTGCGGCCGCGGTGTCAGCCGACGGCGACGGGCGCGGGGCGGTCGGCGCCGGGCCGCTGCGTCAGCAGCCCGTCGGCCCAGTCCGGCCAGGGCCGCTCGTCCTCGTCGCCGGCCAGCCGGATCAGGGCGCTCATGGCCTCCTCGACCGACGGCCGGCGGTCCGGGTCGTCGTCGGTCATCCGGTCGATGACCGCGTGGATCCTGTCCGCGCCCTTCGCCGCGGGGTCGAGCACCGCCCGCAGGGTCGCACCGACGCCGTAGACGTCGAACGCGGTCGTCACCGGTCGCACCCGGGACCGGTCCGCCTCCGGCGGGGCGTATCCCTGCGTGCCGATCCCCTCGCCCACCTGCAGCTGTGTGCCGAGGAGACGGGAGGAGCCGAGGTCGACCAGCCGCGGCCGCCGGTCCACGACGAGGACGTTGTACGGGTCGACGTCCATGTGCGCGATGCCCCGGGAGTGGAGCGCGCGCACGGCGCCGAGGACCTGGACCCCGAGGGAGGCGGTGTCGTCGGCGCGGAAGGCACCGTCCTCCTCGACGCACTCGGCGAGGTTGAAGCCGTCCATGTACTCGACGGCGATGAACGGCACGGGCTCGGTGTGACCGTCGTGCAGCAGCCGCGGCAGGGCCGGGTGCCGCAGCGCCGAGAGCGCCCGGATCTCGCGCTTGAGCGCGGTGACGTACTCGGGCTTCCAGTTCGGGCGGACGACCTTCACCACGGCCGGCGCCCACAGGTCCACCGACCAGCACAGCCAGGTCTCCCGGCGGTGCCCGACCATGAGGAGGTCCCAGGCCAGGTGACCCGGGACGATCGGGCCACCGGGTTCGGGGTCCCATCGGGGGCGGCCGTCCTCCTCGGCGAGGGCCACGTTCGGTTCCACTTCTGCTCCCTCGGCGGTTGAACGGCGTACTCGGGGGGAACTGGGGGTGCTGGAGGGTGACGAACGGGGTCGCCGCCCCGCCGGATGTCGGCCGGCGGGACGGCGACCGTGCGTTGCTGTGTCACCAGGAGTGCGAGTGGCTCTTGCTGCGGCTCTTCCACGTCTTGCTGGTGGTGCTGCTCCACCACCAGTGGCGACGCTTCCGCCTGCGGTACCCAGGGGCGGAAACCTCACCGACGATGCGACGGAAAGTGGTCATTGCGTTTCACCTCCTCTCGACCGGCTCGTGGTGCGCGGTGGAGGCGAGGGCACGACCGCGCCGACGGCCTCCGGAGTGTGATGTGCCGGCCGCGGCGCCGTCCCGGTGGGCACCCGACTCGCGGGGGGTGTCGTCGGACGGGCCGGTCCCGGCGGGTGTCCTCTCGGCCGGGACCGCGGGCGGGCGGTGGGCGGAGACGGCCACGGTCCGGTCGGCGATGGCCGCGAGGACCGGGTCGTGCGTCACGAGCAGGACCGTGCGGTCCCGGGTGGCCGAGCGGATGGCGCCGACGACCTGCCGTGCGGCCTCGGCGTCCAGCGACGTCGTCGGCTCGTCGAGCAGCACGACCGGCGCGGTCGACACCACGGCCCGGGCCAGGGCCACCCGGCGGCGCTGACCGCCGGAGAGCATGGCTCCGCTCTCGCCGAGCGGGGTGTCGTAGCCCTGCGGCAGGGAGAGCGCGAACTCGTCGACCCAGGCGGCCCGGCCGGCGGCGAGGACCTCGGCCCGGGTGGCGTCCGGGTTCCCGAAGGCGATGTTCTCCGCCAGCGTGCCGTCGAGCAGCCACGGGTCCTGCGGCACGAAGGCCAGCTGCCGTCGGAGCTCCACCGTCGCCAGCTCGCGGATGTCGACGCCGTCGAGCAGCACCCGCCCGGCGTCGGGGTCGTAGAGCCGCAGCAGCAGGGACAGGACCGTGCTCTTGCCCGCTCCGCTGGGACCGAACAGGCACACCGTCTCGCGCGCCCGGATGGTGAGGTCGAACTCGTGCAGCACCGGGCGGTCCGGGCCGTAGGAGAAGCTCACGGACTCCAGCCGGATGCCCTCCCGCACCGGCGGCACCGGCCGCGGCTCGGCGGGCTCGGGCACCGCCTCGGTGCAGGACAGCACCTGGTCGATGCGCTGCGCGCTGGCATGTGCCTTGGCCTGCACCGCCACCAGCCGCACCATGCTCCGCACGGGCGACTGCAGCGACCGCAGGTAGGAGAGGACGACGAGCAGCTGGCCGACGGTCAGCACCCCGTCGCGCACCTGGAGCCCGCCCGCGACGAGCACGATGCCCGAGCCGACGGTGAGCACGATGCCGGGGACCGGGCTCCAGCGGGCGTCCACGACCGCCGCGCGGGTCTGCGCCGCCACGACGCGCTCGTTGGGCTCACCGAAGAGCTGGTCGGCTCGGTCCTGGCGGGCGAAGGCCTGCACGGCCCGCACGTTGCGCAGCAACTCGGTGGCCGCTCCGGACAGCCGCCCGGCCGCCTCCCGCGCCGCGAGGGTCGCGGCCCGGACCCTGCGGCGCTGGACGGCGGTGAGCCAGGCCAGGACGGGCAGGACGACCAGGCCGAGCCAGGCCAGGGCCGGGTCGAGGGCGAACAGCAGGACCAGCGCGCCGACCAGGAGCAGCAGTTCGGGCAGCAGCTGCGTGAACACGGCCACCACCGCGTCCATCATCCGGCCGACGTCGGCGGTGAGCCGGGAGGTGATCTCCCCTGTGCGCGTCCGGTCGTGCCAGCGCAGCGACAGGGTGATCGCCCGTGAGAAGAGCGCGGTGCGCATGGCGCCGGCCATCCGCTCGGCGGCCCGCTCGGCCCAGATCCGGGTGCCGGTGTCCAGCACGGCTCCGAGGATCGCCAGCGCCACCATCGCGAGACCGGCGACGACCAGCAGGCCCAGCGGGCTGAGCCCGGACAGGATGCCGGCGGGGCCGTCCAGGGGCTTCCCACCGAGAGCGTGGTCGACCGCGAGCGCGAGCGGCCAGGGGCTCAGCAGTGACGTGGCCACCTCCACGACGGCGGCGCCGGTCGCCAGGCCCAGGAGGCCGGCCTGCGGCCGGATGAAGGGCGCCGCGACACGCAGCGAGCCCGGGGGCCGGTGCGCTGCGTGCGAGGACATGCGGAAAGGGTGGCCCGCCGGGGCGGTGAGTCTCCATACGTCCCTGGGAGTACGCCAAGGGTCCCTGTTGTCCTTGGACGCGGCGCGAGCAAAGTGGACGAAGGCGGCCCGGAACCGCCCTATGCTCCCGGGGTGATCTGGGTCACACCGGGGGGCCGGCGGCCACGGCCGGGCGTGCGACCGGTCTCCGTGGCCACGGTGGTCGCGCAGGTGACGACCGCCGGCGTCGTACTGGTCTTCGTCCTCGCCGTCGTCAGCGGGGCGCTCGCCCGCGACGTCGGCGACGAGCTCCGTGTCGGCGCGTTCGAGCAGCTGGCCCGCGTGACCGCCGCCGGCCTGGCCCCCGCCGTGGACGCCGACCCCACACTCCCGCCCGCCGCCCCCGACGTCCTCGACCGGCAGGTCATGGGCGTGCTGAGCGCCGGCCCGGTCGCCGCGGTGTCGATCCGGGACGCCTCCGGCCGGGTGGTGTGGTCCGACCGCGCCGACCGGATCGGCGAGGTGAGCCCACTGCCGGCCGACGCCCGCCGCGCACTCGACAGCGGGTCCGTGGTGTGCACCGTCGACGAGACCGGGTCGGGGTCGCCGCTGGTCGCCCACGCCGGGATCCGGGACGTCCACGGGACGCCGGTGCTCCTCGACCTCACCGAGCGCCCCGGCGACGCCCCTTCCGCCCCCCGCCAGGTGTGGCTCGCCCTCGTCCCGCCCGCGCTGGGGACGCTGCTGCTGCTGGTCGTGGTCGTGCTGCCGCTGACCTGGCGGCTGGCCGCCCAGGTGCGCTCCCACCAGCGCCACGACGCCGTGCTGCTGCGGGCGGCGGTCGACGCACCGGAGGCCGAGCGACGGCGGCTGGCCGGGGAGCTCCACGACTCGGTGCTGCCGGTCCTCTCCGGGGTGGCGATCGAGCTGGACGCCGCCCGCCTGCGGGCCGACGCCGCCGGCGCCTCGGAGGCGCGCCTGCCCCCCGGGGTGGTCGCCTCGGTGCGCCGGGCCATCGACGACCTGCGCGGGCTGGTGTCCGGCCCCCGGCCGGGCCAGGAGCGGGTGCCCGACCTCGCCGGCCGGCTGCGCAGCCTGGCCGCCGAGCAGGAGGACGCCGGCCTGAGCGTCACCGTGGTGGCCTCCGGGACCGCCGGCCTGCCCGACCCCGTCGCCGGGCTGCTGTACCGCAGTGCCCGCGAGGCGCTGCGCAACGCCGTCACCCACAGCCGGGCCACCTCTGCGGAGGTCACCGTCACCCGAGACGGGCCGACGGTCACCCTGGTCGTCGACGACGACGGCCGAGGCTTCGACCAGGAGAAACTGGCCGAGCGCCGCCGCGGCGGGCACGTGGGGCTGGACACCCTCGGCGACCTCGTCGTCCGTGCGGGTGGCTCCCTGACGGCGAACAGCTCGCCCGGCCAGGGCACCCGGCTGGTCGTCACCCTGCCGGTCGGCGCGCGCGTGGGGGCCCTGCGGTGATCCGCGTCCTGGTCGTCGACGACCACGCCGTCGTCCGGGAGGGGCTGCGCAGCCTCCTCGGCGCCGCCGGGGACCTCGAGTGCGTGGGCACGGCCGCCGACGGCGACGGCGCCGTCGAGCTCATCGACCAGCTCACCCCCGACGTGGTCATGCTCGACCTGGCGATGCCCGGGCAGGACGGGATCAGCGTCATCCGCAGTCTGCGGGGTCGCGGCAACGGCGTCCGCGTGCTGGTGCTCAGCTCCTACGCCGAGCGGCCCCTGGTGCTGGAGGCGCTCGACGCGGGCGCCGACGGCTACCTGCTCAAGCACGCCGCCGCCGAGGCCATCCTCGACGCCATCCGGGTGATCGCGGCCGGCGGCTCCACGATCGACCCCCAGGTGGCGCCCGCGGTGCTCTCGGCGCTGCGGGACCGCGGCCAGGGTGACTCCCTCACCGAGCGTGAGCGCGAGGTGCTCGAACTCCTCCGGCAGGGCCATTCCAACAAGGTGATCGCCCGCCGGCTGCGGATCACGGAGGCAACCGTGAAGACGCACGTGACCCACATCCTCCACCGGGTCGGCGCTGCCGACCGGACGCAGGCGGCCCTCTGGGCCGAACGCCACCTGCGCCGCCCGCGCCCCGCGGAGGGCGGCCGCTGATGGCCCGCGCCAACCGGAGGGACGTGCACGGCGCCCTCCCCGAGCTCCCGGACGTGCGGCACCGCCCGGTCGTGTTGCGGCGCGTGGCGGCGGCGGAGCCGACGCAACGGCGGTGGACGGCGTACGTGCGCGGGGCCGCCGGTGCCGTCCTCGTCGCCGCGACCCTGGTGCTGGTGGCCCTGGCGGGGAGCTGGGCGGGCCTGTCGCTGATCGGCACACCCCCACGCTCCGCCGCGAGTCCACCGCTGGCGCAGGGCCCGGCCACCGGGCCGGCGCTGCCCAGCCCGGCACCCGAACAGCCGGTCCCCGAGGCGGACCCGGCGCCGACGCCCCCGCCGGCCGAGCACGTCGCCGACGACGACGACGACGCCGACGCCGCCGCCGTCGGGCAGGAGCCGGCCGAACCGCTGCAGCCGATGTCGCAGGACGAACCGGCCCCTCCCGCCGCGCCACCGGCCGCGGCCGACGACCCCGCCGATGGCGGCGGCCCGGACACCACCCCCGCCGACGCGGTGCCGCCCGCCACCCCCACGGGTCCGGCCGCTCCCGCACCAGCCGTCCCCGCACCGGACGCGCCCAGCGCTCCCCCGGCGACCGACCGGGCGGCCGATCCGCCGCGCGCCACCCCGCCGGCAGACCCGTCCCCGCCGGCCTCACCGGGCCCGCCGGCCTCACCGGTCCCGCCGTCGTCCGCGCCGTCCCCGTCCGTGCCGCCGACGGATCCCGGTGAGGACGGGGACCCGCCCGACGACCCGCACGGCTACCCGACCCCGTCTCCTGACGCCCGGCCCCCTGGCGACGGCGGGTACCACCACGGGCACGACGGCGACGGTTACGGGGACCACCGATCCGGGTCCCGTGGCGACGGCGGCTGGGGGGAGTACGGACACCGGACCCCGGAGCCGACCGCCACCCCCGAGCCGACCGGAACCCCGCGGCCGACCGCCACCCCCGAGGCGACCGCCACCCTCGCCTGCGACACCCCCCTCTGAGCCCGGGGGCCGGCGACCGGGAGCTCCGCCCACGACCCCCGGTACCGGGCCCGGCGCCCCGCGCTCAGACCAGGTCGAGCGGGTCCAGTTGCACGCGCACGTGCTCGGCGGCCTTCTTGGCGCTGCGGACCCCCTGCACCTCGGCGAGCGCCGTGGCCAGCGCGACGCCCTCCGCGCGGGGCACCCGGACCAGATAGCGCTCCCGCTCGCCGTCCTGACCGGGCCTGGGGGGCTCGGGCACCGGCCCGAGCAGATCGGCGTCGTCGGGCAGCCGGGCGGCCGCCAGGAACTCCGCCAGGGCCGCCGGGGTGCCGGCCACCGCGGCCATGCGCGTGGCGGGCGGGAACCCCAGCTCCCGGCGGTCGGCGAGCTCACGGGCGGCCAGCCAGGCGGGGTCCCAGCGCACCAGCGCCTGGACGACGGCGTGGGCGGCGTCCGCGGCGACGACGACCTGGCCGCCGGCGGAGGCGGGCCGCACGAGCGCGGCGGCGTTCATCCAGCGGCGTAGCGTCTCCTCCCCCGCCCGCAGGTCGGCCCGGCCGAGCAGCGCCCAGGAGTCCAGCAGCAGCGCGGCTCCGTACCCGCCCTCGGCGACCGGCTCCGCGCCGGGTGTGGCGACCACCAGCGCCGGTCCCGCGGGCACCGACGCCAGGACCCCCGACCCGCGGCCGGACACCCGCACGGCCGCGCCCGGGAACGCCCGCCCCAGCTCCTCGGCGGTGCGCGCGGACCCGACCACCGAGGCCCGCAGCTTCGTGCCGTGGCAGTGGGGGCAGTCGAAGGTCGCCGCCGGGCGGGCACACCACCGGCAGGCCGGCACACGGGAGCCGCCCGGGCCGGGGGTCGGTGAGATGCCCAGCGGTCCGGAGCAGACCGGGCAGCGGGCCGGTGCGCGGCAGCGGTCGCACGCCAGGCCGGGCGCGTACCCGGCGCGGGGCACCTGGACCAGCACCGGGGCGCCGTCGGCCAGGGCCTGGCGGGCGACGCGGTGGGCGAGGCTGGGCAGCCGCGCGGTCCGGGCGGCGGGATCGCGGGCGAGCTCCGCGTCCGCGCCGAGGGCCTGCACGCGGGGCGCCGCGGCCCGCAGGGTGGCCCGGTCGGCGACGAGCTCGTGGGCCCACCCGCTCTCCACGAGCAGCTGCGCCTCGGCCGTGCGCGCGGTGGCGGCGACGACGGCGGCGCACGAGGCCAGGTGCGCCCGGTGGACGAGCACGTCGCGGGCGTGGGCGTAGGGCGCGCGAGGCTCGGCGTGCAGGTCGTCGCCGTCGTCCCAGACGGCCACCAGGCCGAGATCGGCCACCGGTGCCAGCGCCGCCGCGCGGGTGCCCAGCACCACGGTCGCGCTGCCGCGGGCGGCCTCGAGGAAGCGGCGGTAGCGGGCATCGGGGGCGGCATCGCCGCGCAGCACCACGAACGAGCCCGCGGGGAGCCGCTGCTCGGCCGCGGCGGCGAGCCGATCGAGGTCCCGGCCGTCGGGCACCACGACCAGCGCGCCGCGGCCGCCCGAGAGTGCCGCCTGGCACAGCTCGGCCAGGCGGGCCGGCCAGTCCTCGCCGGGCAGCGCCGTCCAGACCGCCCGCGCCGGCCGGCCCTCCGCGACGGCGGTCAGCAGCGCCGGACCGGTCGGGTAGCGGCCGAAGCCCGCCGGGTCGGGCGCAGCCGGGGCCGGCGGCCGCTCGGCCGGCGGGCGCTTCTCGGCCGCGGCCCGCCGGGGCGGGACGGCCAGCCGCAGCACGTCGGTGACGGTGCCGCCCCAGCGCTCGGCCACCGACCGGGCCAGCGCCAGCACCTCCGGGGTGAGCACCGGCTCGGCGGAGACCAGCTTGGCCAGCGGCGCGAGCTTCCCGCCGTGCTCGCTGGTGTCGCCCAGCTCCACGACGAACCCGTCGACGAGCTGGCCGGCGAAGCGCACCCGCACCCGGCAGCCCGGCGCCACGTCGGCGGCCATGCTCTCGGGGACGGCGTAGTCGAAGGGCCGGTCGAGGTGGGCCAGGGGCACGTCGACGACGACCCGGGCGACGGCCCCGCTGCAGGGGCCCCGGCCCTGTCCCGGGTCCCGCCCTGAGCCTGCGAGGGGTGGGGAGGACAGGGTCCTTCTCCGAGGCGTGGGGGGCAGCGGGGTCCTCTTTCAGACCCCGGTGGCCGAGCGGAGCGCCTCGACGCGGTCGAGCCGCTCCCACGGCAGGTCGACGTCGGTGCGGCCGAAGTGGCCGTAGGCCGCCGTCGGGGCGTAGATCGGGCGGAGCAGGTCCAGGTCGCGGACGATCGCGCCCGGGCGCAGGTCGAACACCGAGCCGATCGCCTTCTCGAGGACGTCGTCGGCCACCGTGCCGGTGCCGAAGGTCTCGACGAACAGGCCGACGGGGTGGGCGGCACCGATCGCGTAGGCGACCTGCACCTCGCAGCGGCGCGCGAGCCCGGCGGCGACCACGTTCTTGGCCACCCAGCGCATGGCGTAGGCGCCGGAGCGGTCCACCTTCGACGGGTCCTTGCCGGAGAAGGCGCCGCCGCCGTGGCGGGCCATCCCGCCGTAGGTGTCGACGATGATCTTGCGGCCGGTCAGCCCGGCGTCACCCATCGGGCCGCCGATGACGAACTTGCCGGTCGGGTTCACCAGCAGCCGGTACCCGGTGGTCGGCAGGCCGAGGGCGGCGAGCTCGGGCTCGACCACCAGCTCCTGGACGTCGGGGGTGAGCAGCTGCTCGATGGAGATGTCCTCCGCGTGCTGGGAGGAGACGACCACGGTGTCGACGCCGACCGGCCGGTCGTCCTCGTAGACGACGGTCACCTGGGTCTTGCCGTCCGGGCGCAGGTACGGCACCGAACCGTCCTTGCGGACCGCGGACAGCCGCCGCGCCAGCCGGTGGGCCAGCGCGATCGGCAGCGGCATCAGCTCGGGGGTCTCGTCGGTCGCGTAGCCGAACATCAGGCCCTGGTCGCCGGCGCCCTGCCGCTCGATCTCGTCCTCCGAGGTGCCCCCGGTGCGGGCCTCGTAGCCGGTGTCGACGCCCTGCGCGATGTCGGGGGACTGCGAGCCGATCGACACGCTGACGCCGCAGGAGGCGCCGTCGAAGCCCTTGCGGGACGAGTCGTAACCGATGCCGAGGATGGTGCGGCGGACGATCTCGGCGATCTCGACGTAGCCCGCCGTGGTGACCTCGCCGGCGATGTGCACCTGACCGGTCGTGATGAGCGTCTCGACGGCGACCCGGCTGCGCGGGTCCTGCGCGAGCATGGCGTCGAGGATCGCGTCGCTGATCTGGTCCGCGATCTTGTCCGGGTGGCCCTCGGTCACCGACTCGGACGTGAAGAGACGGCGTGGCACTCGGGGCTCCTAGGGTCGGGGACGGTTCGGCGTGTGACGGTGCCGCCGGCTGGCAGGTGCGTCCGGGTGCACGTTACCGGCGGGCGGCGACAGCGGGGCGGATCAGGGCAGCCGGGCGGTGACGGCGGTCCAGATGCCGGCCGCGACGGCGTCCTTGCTGCCCTCGGACAGCTCGGTGGCGGTGCCGTCGGCGCCCAGGACGACGGCGGCGTTGTCGGGCCGGCCGAACACCCGCCCGCCCGAGACGTCGTTGACGACGAGCAGGTCGCACCCCTTGCGGGCGAGCTTGGCGCGGGCGTGGGTGAGGACGTCGCCGGCGTCGTCCCCGGTCTCCGCGGCGAACCCGACGACCAGCTGCCCGGGCGGCCGCTTGGTGACCAGCTCGGCCAGGACGTCGGGGTTGCGCACCAGGGGCACCGCGCTGGGCTCGGCCGCACTGTCCTTCTTCAGCTTCGTCGCGGCGACCTCGGCCGGCCGGAAGTCGGCGACCGCGGCGGCCATGACGACGACGTCGGCGTCCGCCGCCTCGGCCAGCATCGCCGCGCGGAGCTCCTCGGCGGTCCCGACCGGGACGACGCGGACGCCGAACGGCGCCGGGAGGTCGACGTTGGCGGCGACCAGCACGACCTCGGCGCCGCGGGCGGCGGCGACCCGGGCCAGGGCCCAGCCCTGCCGCCCCGAGGAGCGGTTGCCGAGGTAGCGGACCGGGTCCAGCGGCTCCCGGGTGCCCCCGGCGCTGACGACGACCCGGCGTCCGGCCAGGTCGGGGGCGAGCGCGGCGACGCCGTCGGTCAGCACGACCGAGGCCAGCGCGGCGATGTCGGCCGGCTCGGGCAGCCGCCCCGGCCCGGAGTCCGGACCGGTCAGCCGACCCACCGCCGGCGGCAGCACGATCGCGCCGCGGCGGCGCAGGGTGGCCACGTTGTCCTGGGTGGCCGGGTGCAGCCACATCTCGGTGTGCATGGCCGGGGCGAACACGACCGGACAGTGCGCCGTGAGCAGGGTGGCGGCGAGCAGGTCGTCGGCACGACCGGCGGCCGCGCGGGCCAGCACGTCGGCGGTGGCCGGGGCGACCACGACGAGATCGGCGGTCTGCCCGATCCGCACGTGGGCCACCTCGTCGACGTCGGACCAGACGTCGGTGGTGACCGGGTGTCCCGAGAGCGCCTCGAAGGTGGCCGCGCCCACGAAGCGCAGGGCGGCGGGCGTCGGGACGACGCGGACGTCGTGCCCGCCCTCGGTGAACGCGCGCAGCAGCAGGGCGGCCTTGTAGGCAGCCACGCCGCCGCTGACACCCAGCACGATCCGGCTCATGCGCTCATCCTCCACACGCGAGAGCGCACCCGGCAGGAACCGCCGGGTGCGCTCTCATCACTCTGGGTGCCCCGGGGGGCAGCCGGCCTCAGTTCTCGCCGGCGGTGTGGGTCAGCAGGCCCTCGTTGATCTCGCGCAGGGCGATCGAGAGCGGCTTCTCCTGGGGGGCGGTGTCGACCAGCGGGCCGACGTACTCCAGCAGGCCCTCGGAGAGCTGGCTGTAGTAGGCGTTGATCTGCCGCGCGCGCTTGGCGGCGAAGATCACCAGGCCGTACTTGCTGCTGGTGCGCTCGAGCAGCTCGTCGATCGGCGGGTTGGTGATGCCCTCGGGGGCGGGTGCGACTCCGGACACGGGCGGGCGTGCTCCTCAGATCGTTCGGTGGGAGTGGCGGACGGCTGGGCTCCTGGCACGGAGGAGGCGGCCGCTACTCGTGGGCGTCGCTGCTCCGGGCGGGGCCGGGCGACGGCGCAGTCAGCAAGCCTACCAACTCGTCCGCGGCCCTGGCCACGTCGTCGTTGACCACGACGACGTCGAACTCCCCGGAGGAGTCCAGCTCTGCCTGCGCGATCGCCAGCCGCCGCTCCTGCACGGCGGGCGGCTCCGAGCCGCGGCCGGCCAGCCGGCTGGCCAGCTCGGCCCACGACGGCGGAGCCAGGAAGACCAGTTGCGCGTCGGCGTCGCGGGCGCGGACCTGCCGGGCGCCCTGCAGCTCGATCTCGAGCAGCGCCGGCGCCCCGGTGGCGAGTCGTTCGCGCACCGGGGCGACCGGCGTGCCGTAGCGGTTACCGGCGTACTCGGCCCACTCCAGGAGTCCGTCCTCGGCGATGAGCCGGTCGAACTCGGCGTCGTCGACGAAGTGGTAGTGCACCCCGTCGACCTCCCCGGGGCGGGGCCTGCGCGTGGTGGCCGAGACCGACACCCAGACCTCGGGGTACCGGCGCCTGACCTCGGCGAGGACCGTGCCCTTGCCGACCCCGGAGGGACCGGACAGCACGGTCAGCCGCGCCGGGGGGCGCTGGGGTGGTGCACTCGACACGCGTCGTCCTCGGCCTCCGGGTGCCTGGTCGTGCGGGTCAGCCCTCCGCGGAGACCTGGTCGGCGGCCACCTGCTCGCCGCCGAACTCCGTCTCCAGGGCCTTGCGCTGGTTGGCACCCAGGCCGCGCACCCGGCGGGTCGGGGAGATCTCGAGCCGCTCCATGATCTTGGCAGCCCGGGCCTTGCCGACTCCGGGCAGGGACTCCAGGACCGCGGAGACGCGCATCTTGCCGATCACCTCGTCGGTCTCGCCCTGGCGGAGGACGTCGCCGACGGTGGCGCCCTTGCTCTTGAGGCGCTCGCGGAGCTCGGCACGGGTCTTGCGGGCCGCTGCGGCCTTCTCCAGTGCGGCGGCGCGCTGTTCGGGGGTCAGGTCAGGAAGGGGCATGGTGCGACCCAATCGTGTCGTCGCCGGCCGTCTTCTCGACCGGCGGGGCTCGGGCTGTGTCGGGGGCAGAGCTCACTGCTGAGCCTGCCGGCCAACCTAGTTCCCGGTATATGCGCAGGTCACGCCCGGATGAACCGCCGCTCGCCAGCAATCGGTGACTTTTCCATCACTCTACGTACGAGCTGATCGTCACCATCCGTCATCTGCGCAGGTCAAGGCGGGCACAGGGACCGATGGCAGCAGCGGAGAAAGCGGACGGATCCGTCCAGACACACCGGGGACGACACGCCGACACGTCCCGGAAACCGCTGGTCGACGCGCCGGGAGGCCGGCCGGCGCCGCTGGTCAGCCCGCCGCGCGGCGTCCCGCCTGGCGGCCCAGGAGCCAGCCGCCGACTCCCGCCGGCACCAGCAGACCGAGCACCACCAGCCCGGCACCCGAGGTGTGCCGCCACGTCCAGAGCACGGCCTCGTCGACGCCGGGCACGAGCCGGCTCTCGTAGGCGGAGGCGCCGCCGGGTACCAGGGGCTCGTGGCCGCCGCCGTGGGTGATCCACCGGGCGGTGTTCGCCCACCAGGACACGACGACGCCGGCGAGGACCAGCGCCGTCCCCGCCCCGGCGGTCAGCCAGGGCGCCGCCCGCCTCACCCCGCCAGCTCGGCGGACCAGCGCTCCGCGGCGGCACGGAGCGCGGCGGGGTCGGGGCCGACGGCCAGCACGTCCCGGGACACGGTGGGGACGACGGCGGTGCCGGCGCCGAACAGCCGGCGCAGGTCGGCCACGGACCCGCCCTGGGCGCCCAGGCCGGGAGCGAGTACCGGGCCGCCGAGACCGGTCAGGTCGACGTCCAACTCGCGCAGCGTGGCGCCGACGACCACCCCGCACGAGCCGGTGGTGGGTCCCCACCGGCCCGCGAGGTCACGGACGGCGGCGACGTCGGGCAGGGGGTCGCCGACGACCCAGCCCGGGGTGTTCCAGCCGCGCACGGTGTCGACGACGACCTGGGCCACGCTGCGCTCGCCGACCAGCGCGTGCTGCAGGGTGCCCGCGTCGGGGTTGGAGGTGCGGGCGAGCACGAACAGGCCCCCGCCGCACTGCCGCGCGGTGTCGACGGCCGGCTGCAGCGAGCCGGGGCCGAGGTAGGGGCTGACCGTGAGGGCGTCGGCCGACAGCGGGTGCTCCGGGCGCAGGTAGTCGGCGTAGGCGTCCATCGTCGAGCCGATGTCGCCGCGCTTGGCGTCGAGCAGCACGAGCGCGCCGGCGGCCCGGGCCCGCGCGACGGCGTCCTCCAGCACGGCCAGGCCCCGCGAGCCGTGCCGCTCGTAGAACGCCAACTGGGGCTTGAGGACGGCGACGGTGCCGGCCAGGGCGTCGACGACCGTGTCGGTGAACCGCGCCAGCCCGTCGGGGTCGTCGCCGAGCCCCCAGCGCTCCAGCAGCGGGACGTGCGGGTCGATCCCGACGCACAGCGGTCCGCGGGTGGCGACGGCGTCGGCCAGGCGCTGCCCGAACGGGGCGCTCACGCCGGCACCGAGCGCGGCAGGGTCTGCCCGAGCGCGGCGACGCAGTCCCGGGCCAGGTACGGGTCGGCGAACGCCCCGGACGCCGACTGCACGGCGTCGGCGCCGGCGGCGAACAGCGCCTCGAACGAGGCGGGGTCGGTCACCCCGCCCATCGCCAGGACGTCGAAGGACCACCCGCCCGCCGCACGCAGGTCGACCAGGCGCCGGGTGAGGTCCAGGGCGGAGTCGCGGACGGCGACGCCGGAGAAGCCGGCCAGCTCCCGGCCGGGGAACGTCGCCGTCCCGTCGCTGCGGCGGACCCGGCTCTGCAGGGTGTTGATCCCCGCGACGCCGTCGACCAGCGGGGCGAGGCGGGGCACCAGCGCGGCCAGCGACGGCTCGTCGAGCCAGGAGAGCTTGGCGACCAGGCCGGTGCGGTCGTCCAGCGCCCGTCGCACGCCCTCGACGACGGCGACGGTCGCGTCGGCGTCCAGGCACAGCGGCGGCTTCACGCCGGCGGCCGACGGGCTGAGCGTGTTGGGGCAGGACAGGTTCAGCTCGACGACGGGTGCGCCGGCCTCCTCCGCCATCCGCGCGGTGCGGGCGAAGTCGTCGACCAGGGCGGTGCCGTCGCCCTCCCCCATGACGCTGACCAGCAGCAGCTGGTCGTCCCCGACCGCGGCCAGGGAGCGCTCGATGTCGGGCATCCACTCCTCCGGCTCCAGGGACGGGACGCCGAAGGAGTTGACCGTGCTGACGTCCGGGGCGCCGGGCGGCACCCAGTCCCACGGGTCGGCGGTGACGTCGGCGGCCGCGCCCGGCGGCAGACTCGACGTCTGCCGCGGCGCGAACACCCAGTTGGGCTGCTGGTTCGGCTCGTGAGCGCGGCTGCGCACCGTCTTGTAGGTCAGGACGCTGTAGCCGTTGCCCGCGAAGTGGCGCACCCACTGCTCGCCGCCGTTCAGGACGCACGCCGGCACCCCGATCGGGAAGCCGACCGACCGCCCCAGCACCCGCCAGCGGCGTCCGCCCGCGACCGGCCGCTCGGGCAGCCGCGGCCCGAGCGGCGTGGCGAGGTTGTCCCGGTAGGAGCCGAGGACGTCGTAGGCCGGCGTCCGGAGCCCGGCGGCGGCCAGCACCCCGGCCCGTCGCGCGAAGAACAGCACCCGGGTCAGCAGCGGCAGGTCGTCGTCCCCCGCCGTGCCCGACGCGAGCCGGGCCGCCAGCGCGCGGGCCGACTCCCCCAGCGCGTCCAGCTCCGGCTGCGGCGGCCGCGCGAAGCGGGTCACCCCGGCGAGGAAGGCCTCCGGCAGGCCGTCGAGCAGCCCGCGCCGCACGAGGTCCTCCCGCACCCGGGCGACGGCGCCGGGGGCGACGACCGCGGTCACGGCCGCGCCGCGGCGGCGGCCGGGGCCTGGGCGGTCAGGGCCGCGTGGACCTCCTGGAGGCTGCGGACGCCGACGTCGCCCTGGCGCAGCGCCTCGATGCCCTGCACCGCGGCCGCCAGCCCCTGCACGGTGGTGATCGACGGGATCCCGGCGGAGACCGCGGCGGTGCGGATCTCGTAGCCGTCCAGCCGCGGCCCGCTGTTGCCCGGCGACCCGAACGGGGTGTTGACCACGATGTCGACGTCCCCGGCGAGGATCCGCTCGACCACGTTGCCGGGCCCCTCGCTGAACTTGCCGACCACCTCGCAGGCCACGCCGTTGCGGCGCAGCACCTGGGCGGTGCCGGCGGTGGCCAGCACCCGGTAGCCGAGCGCGGCCAGCCGCTTGACCGGGAAGATCGCCGAGCGCTTGTCCCGGTTGGCCAGCGACACGAACACCGTGCCCTCGACCGGCAGCGAGCCGTAGGCGGCGGCCTGCGACTTGGCGAACGCCGTCCCGAAGCCGGTGTCGAGGCCCATGACCTCGCCGGTGGACTTCATCTCCGGGCCGAGCACCGTGTCGACGTTCTGCCCCTCGACGGTGCGGAAGCGGTGGAACGGCAGCACCGCCTCCTTGACCGCGATCGGCACGTCCTCGGGCAGGTCCGCGCCGTCCCCGGTCGCGGGCAGGACACCGGCGGCGCGCAGGTCGGCGATCGTCTCCCCGACCGCGATGCGGGCGGCGGCCTTGGCCAGCTGGACGGCGGTGGCCTTGGAGACGAACGGCACCGTGCGGCTGGCCCGCGGGTTGGCCTCCAGCACGTAGAGGATGTCGTCCTTGACCGCGTACTGGACGTTCATGAGCCCGCGGACGCCGATGCGGGCGGCCAGCTTCTCCGTCGCGGCACGGATCCGCACCAGGTCGGTGGAGCCCAGCGTGATCGGCGGCAGCGCGCACGCGGAGTCGCCGGAGTGGATCCCGGCCTCCTCGATGTGCTCCATGACGCCGCCGAGGTAGAGCTCGGTGCCGTCGTAGAGCGCGTCGACGTCGACCTCGACGGCGTCCTCGAGGAACCGGTCGACCAGCACCGGGTGCTCGGGGCTGACGTCGGTGGCCTTGGCGATGTAGGCCTCGAGGGTGGCGTCGTCGTAGACGATCTCCATCCCGCGCCCGCCCAGGACGTAGGACGGCCGCACCAGCACCGGGTAGCCGATGGCGGCGGCGATCTCCCGGGCCTCGGCGAAGGTGGTCGCCGTGCCGTGCTTGGGGGCCAGCAGCCCGGTGTCGTGCAGCACCCGGGAGAACACGCCGCGGTCCTCGGCGGCGTCGATCGACTCCGGCGAGGTGCCCAGGACCGGGACGCCGGCGTCCTTGAGCCGCTGCGCCAGGCCCAGCGGCGTCTGCCCGCCCAGGGTGCAGATGACCCCGGCCACCGGGCCGGCCGCGCGCTCGGCCTCGACCACCTCGAGGACGTCCTCGAAGGTCAGCGGCTCGAAGTACAGCCGGTCGGCGGTGTCGTAGTCGGTGGAGACGGTCTCGGGGTTGCAGTTGACCATCACCGACTCGTAGCCGGCGTCCTGCAGCGCCATGACCGCGTGCACGCAGGAGTAGTCGAACTCGATGCCCTGGCCGATCCGGTTGGGCCCGGAGCCCAGGATCAGCACCGCCGGCTTCTCCCGCGGCTCGACCTCGGTCTCCTCGTCGTAGGAGGAGTAGTGGTAGGGCGTGCGGGCGGCGAACTCCGCGGCGCAGGTGTCCACCGTCTTGTAGACCGGCCGGATGCCCATGCGCCAGCGCAGCAGCCGGACGCCGTCCTCCCCGGCCAGCTCCGGCCGCAGCACGGCGACCTGCCGGTCGGACAGGCCGTACCGCTTGGCCCGGCGGAGCAGCTCCGGGGTGAGGGACGGCGCCTCGCGCACCTGCTCGCCGATCTCGTGCACCAGGGCGATCTGGTCGACGAACCACGGGTCGAACCCGCTGGCCGCGGCCACCTGCTCGACGGTGGCGCCGGCGGCCAGCGCCCGCTCGGCGAGGTAGAGCCGCCCGTCGACGGGGGTGCGCAGCGCCTCGAGCAGCTCCTCGGCGGTGGACCCGTCGTCCCCGCCCGTCCAGAAGCCGGCCACCGAGGTCTCGGTGGACCGCATGGCCTTGCCCAGCGCCTCGGGGAAGTTGCGGCCCAGGGCCATGACCTCCCCGACGCTCTTCATCGTGGTGGTCAGCCGCGGGTCGGCTCCGGGGAACTTCTCGAAGGCGAAGCGCGGGATCTTCACCACGACGTAGTCCAGCGCCGGCTCGAAGGAGGCGGGGGTGACGCCGGTGATGTCGTTGGTGATCTCGTCGAGGGTGTAGCCGATGGCCAGCTTCGCGGCGATCTTGGCGATCGGGAAGCCGGTGGCCTTGGACGCCAGCGCGCTGGACCGGGAGACCCGCGGGTTCATCTCGATGACGACCAGCCGGCCGGTGTCGGGGTGGACGGCGAACTGGATGTTGCAGCCGCCGGTGTCCACACCGACCTCGCGCAGCACGGCGATGCCGACGTCGCGCATCCGCTGGTACTCGCGGTCGGTGAGGGTCATCGCCGGGGCGACGGTCACCGAGTCGCCGGTGTGCACGCCCATCGCGTCGATGTTCTCGATCGAGCAGATGACGACCACGTTGTCGCTGCGGTCGCGCATCAGCTCCAGCTCGTACTCCTTCCAACCGAGCACCGACTCCTCGATGAGGACGGTGTGCACCGGGGAGTCGGCCAGGCCGTGCCCGGCCATGCGGCGCAGCATCGGCTCGTCGGTGGCGATGCCCGAGCCGAGCCCGCCCATCGTGAAGCTGGGCCGGATGACGACCGGGTAGCCGACCTCCTCGGCGGTGCCGATCGCCTCGTCGATGCTCGCGCAGACCTTCGACCGCGGGGCGTCGGCGCCGATGGAGCGGACGATGTCCTTGAACATCTGCCGGTCCTCGCCGCGGTTGATCGCGTCGACGTCGGCGCCGATGAGCTGGACGCCGTACCGCTCCAGGACGCCGTTCTCGTACAGGCCGATCGCGATGTTCAGCGCGGTCTGCCCGCCGAGGGTGGCCAGCAGCGCGTCGGGGCGCTCCTTGGCGATCACCTTCTCGACGAACTCCGGGGTGAGCGGCTCGACGTAGGTGGCGTCGGCGACCTCGGGGTCGGTCATGATCGTCGCCGGGTTGCTGTTGACCAGGCTGACCCGCAGCCCCTCGGCCTTGAGCACCCGGCAGGCCTGGGTGCCGGAGTAGTCGAACTCCGACGCCTGGCCGATGATGATCGGCCCCGAGCCGATCACCATGACGTGCTGCAGATCGGTCCGCTTGGGCATCAGGCGCTCTTCTCCCCGGTCGTGTGCTCGACGACCGGCGGCGGACCGACGGCGTCCCCGGTGTCGCGGGCGGTCTCCATCAGGTCGACGAACCGCTGGAACAGCGGCGCGGCGTCGTGCGGCCCGGCGGCCGCCTCCGGGTGGAACTGGACGCTGAACGCCGGCACGTCCAGGCAGCGCAGGCCCTCGACGACGTCGTCGTTGAGGCCGACGTGGCTGACCTCGACCCGCCCGTAGGGGGTGTCGGTGGGCCGGTCCAGCGGGGCGTCGACGGCGAAGCCGTGGTTGTGGCTGGTCACCCGCACCGTGCCGCTGACCCGGTCGAGCACCGGCTGGTTGATCCCGCGGTGCCCGAAGCGCAGCTTGTAGGTGCCCAGGCCCAGGGCCCGGCCGAGGATCTGGTTGCCGAAGCAGATGCCGAACAGCGGCCGGCGGGCGTCGAGGACGCCGCGCACCGCCTCGACCGCGTAGTCGGCGGCGGCCGGGTCGCCCGGGCCGTTGGACAGGAACACGCCGTCGGGGCCGGCGGCCAGCAGGTCCTCGGCGGTCGCCGTGGCCGGCAGCACGCGGGTCTCGACGCCGAGGGCCGCCAGGTGCCGCGGGGTGGCGGTCTTGATGCCGAGGTCGAGGGCGGAGATGGTGAACCGCCGCTCCCCCTGCGCCGGGACGACGTAGGGGTCGTTGGCGGTCACCGACGGCGCGAGGTCCGCGCCGCTCATGCTCTCCGACGCCCGCACCCGCAGGAGCAGCTCGTCGGCCGACAGGCCCTCGCTGCTGATGCCGGCGCGCATCGCGCCGCGCTCGCGCAGGTGGCGGGTCAGCGCCCGGGTGTCGACGTCGCTGATGCCGACGACGCCCTGCGCGACCAGCTCGTCGTCCAGGCTGCCGGTGGCCCGCCAGTTGGCCGGCCGGCGGGCGGGGTCGCGGACGACGAAGCCGGCCACCCACATGCGGCGGCTCTCGTCGTCCTCGTCGTTGACCCCGGTGTTGCCGATGTGCGGGGCGGTCATGACGACGATCTGGCGGGCGTAGCTGGGATCGGTCAGCGTCTCCTGGTAGCCGGTCATCCCGGTGGCGAACACCGCCTCACCCAGCGTCGTCCCCACCGCGCCGTAGGCCTCGCCACGGAACGTGCGCCCGTCCTCCAGGACCAGGAGCGCTTCTGTCACTTGACTGCCCTTTCTGTTCGGTTCCGCGCTCGCTCCGCTCCTCGCTGGCAGAGCTCGCTGCGATGCTCACTCGCTGTCACCGAACGGCTTTTCCGTCGAGCACGGTCGCGGCCCCTCGCAGGAACGTCGCGACCACCCGGCCGGGGAGCTCCCGGCCGGCATAGGGGCTGTTGCGGCTGCGGCTGGCCAGCGCCGCCGGGTCGACGACCGACCGGGCACCCGGGTCCAGCAGCAGCAGGTTGGCCGGCTCGCCGGGGGCCAGCGGGCGGCCGTGTCCGTCGAGCCGGCCGATCGCGGCCGGGCGGGCCGACATGCGGTCGGCGACGCCGCGCCAGTCCAGGCGGCCGGTCTCGACCATGGTCTGCACGACCACCGCCAGCGCCTGTTCCAGTCCGAGCATGCCGGGCCGGGCGCTGGCCCACTCGGTCTCCTTGTCCTCCATCGCGTGCGGCGCGTGGTCGGTGGCGACCGCGTCGATCGTCCCGTCGGCCAGCCCGGCCCGCAGCGCCTCGACGTCGGCGTCGGTGCGCAGCGGCGGGTTGACCTTGAACACCGGGTCGTAGCTCTCGGCGCAGGCGTCGGTGAGCAGCAGGTGGTGCGGGGTCACCTCCGCGGTCACCTCGACGCCGCGGGACTTCGCCCAGCGGATGATCTCCACCGACCCGGCCGTGGAGACGTGGCACACGTGCAGCCGGGCGCCGACGTGGCCGGCCAGCAGCACGTCGCGGGCGATGATCGCCTCCTCGGCGGCGGCCGGCCAGCCGGTCAGGCCCAGCCGCGCCGACCGGTCGCCCTCGTGCATCTGCGCGCCGGCGGTCAGCCGCGGCTCCTCGGCGTGCTGGGCGACGACGCCGTCCAGCGCCTTGACGTACTCCAGCGCGCGCCGCATGAGCGCGGGGTCGGCCACGCAGTGCCCGTCGTCGGAGAACACGCGCACGCGGGCGGCGGAGTCGGCCATCGCGCCGAGCTCGGCCAGCCGCTCGCCGGCCAGCCCGACGGTCACCGCCCCCACCGGGACGACGTCGACCAGCCCGGCCTCCTGGCCCAGCCGCCACACCTGCTCGACGACGCCCGCGGTGTCGGCGACCGGGTCGGTGTTGGCCATGGCGTGCACCGCGGTGTACCCGCCGAGCGCGGCGGCGCGGCTGCCGGTCTCCACGGTCTCGGCGTCCTCCCGGCCCGGCTCGCGCAGGTGGGTGTGCAGGTCCACCAGGCCGGGCAGGGCGACCAGGCCGGCCGCCTCCACGACGTCCGCGCCGGGCACCGACAGCGACTGCCCGATCGCGGCGATGCGGCCGTCCTGCACCAGGATGTCGGCGGCGTCCTCGCCGTAGGGCCGGGCCCCGCGGATGAGAACGGTCATGAGGGGGCGCCTCCCAGCAGCAGGTACAGGACGGCCATGCGCACGGAGACCCCGTTGCCGACCTGCTCGACGATCGTGGAGCGGGCGGAGTCGGCCACCTCGGCGGCGATCTCCATCCCGCGGTTCATCGGGCCCGGGTGCATGACGATCGCGTCGTCGGCCAGGGCCGCCATCCGCCGGCCGTCCAGGCCGTAGCGGCGGCTGTACTCGCGGGCGCTGGGGAAGAACGAGGCGTTCATCCGCTCCGCCTGGACCCGCAGCATCATCACCACGTCGGACTTCGGCAGCACGGCGTCCAGGTCGTAGGAGACCTCCGCCGGCCAGCTGCCCACGCCGACCGGCAGCAGCGTCGGTGGGGCCACCAGGGTGACCTCCGCGCCGAGGGTGGACAGCAGCCGGACGTTGGAGCGGGCCACCCGGCTGTGCAGGACGTCGCCCACGACGGCCACTCGCACGCCCTCGAGCCGGCCCAGCCGGTGCCGGATCGTGTAGGCGTCCAGCAGCGCCTGGGTGGGGTGCTCGTGGGTGCCGTCGCCGGCGTTGACCACGCTGCCGCGCACCCAGTGCGCCAGCCGGTGCGGCGCCCCGGAGGCGCTGTGCCGGACGACGACGGCGTCCGACCCCATCGCCTCCAGGGTCAGCGCGGTGTCCTTGAGGCTCTCGCCCTTGGAGACGCTGCTGCCCTTGGCGGAGAAGTTGATGACGTCGGCCGACAGGCGCTTGGCCGCCAGCTCGAAGGAGATGCGGGTGCGGGTGGAGTCCTCGTAGAAGAGGTTCACCACCGTGCGGCCGCGCAGGGTCGGCAGCTTCTTGACCTCGCGGCCGGCCAGCGCCTGCTCGATCTGCGCGGCGGTGTCCAGCACCAGCGTCGCGTCGGCGCGGTCGAGGTCGGCGGCCTCCAGGAGGTGGCGCTTCACTGCTCGCCCTCCTCGTCGATGAGCAGCACCTCGTCGGCGCCGTCCACCTCGGTCAGGTGGACGCGCACCTGCTGGGTGCGCGAGGTGGGCACGTTCTTGCCCACGTAGTCGGCGCGGATCGGCAGCTCGCGGTGGCCGCGGTCGACGAGGACGGCCAGCCGCACCGCGCGCGGCCGGCCCAGGTCGCGCAGCGCGTCGAGCGCGGCCCGCACCGAGCGGCCGGAGTACAGGACGTCGTCGACGAGGACGACGAGGCGGTCGTCGACGCCGGCCTCGGGCAGCGTCGTCGGCTCCAGCGCGCGGACGCCGCGTCTCCGCAGGTCGTCGCGGTAGAGGGTGATGTCGACGGTGCCGACGTCGACCGGCGTCCCGGAGAAGGCCTCGATCCGGGCGGCCAGCCGGCGGGCCAGCGGGGCGCCGCGGGTCGGGATGCCGATGAGGACGACGTCCGAGAGGCCGCCGTCAGAGGACTCGGGGCTCGCGGCCGCGGCGCGCTCGATGACCTGGTGGGCCATCCGGTCGAGGACGCGGGCCACGTCGGCGGCGGAGAGGAGTGCTGCGGCGGACGGACCGGCAGGGGCCGGTGCGGCGTCCAGGGCAGGCTCGGGCGAATCGGCCATGAGGCCTCCTTCCCCGCCTCACTGGACGGGTCGTTAAAGGAGTGGTCGGACCGGGAGCGACGGTACTGCACGACCGGATGTGACCCGCACCGCGGCCCGAGGGGCCACGATGTGGGGCCTCGTCACCCCGGAGGGCTGTCCTGGTGTCGCCGACCCCGCGAGACCAGTACGCTCCGTGACGACAGAACGCCCACGACGACGGACAGTGAGCAGGAAGCGATGAGCACCGACTACTCACGGGCCCTCGGTGCCCGGCTCCGCGCCATCCGCAACCAGCAGGGTCTCAGCCTCCAGGGAGTCGAGGACAAGTCGCACGGCCGCTGGAAGGCCGTCGTCGTCGGTTCCTACGAGCGCGGCGACCGTGCGGTGACCGTGCAGCGGCTCTCCGAGCTGGCGGTCTTCTACGGCGTGCCGGTCTCCGAGCTGCTGCCCGACCCCCGCCCGAGCTCCGCGGTCACCTCGACGACGAAGATCGTGCTGAACCTCGAGTCGCTGGGCTCGCTGCCCGCCGACGAGGCCGGCCCGCTGGCGCGCTACGCCTCGACCATCCAGGCCCAGCGGCACGACTACAACGGCAAGGTCCTCTCCATCCGCGCCGAGGACCTCAAGTCGCTGGCGATCATCTACGACATGAGCCCCGACGAGCTGACCTCCCGGCTCATCGAGTGGGGCGTCCTCTCCCCCGGCATGGAGAGCGTCGTGGGCTTCGGCGGCGACGAGGACGAGGACGAGGTCAACCCCAACTGGGAGCGCCGCCGCACGCCCCGCTGAGGCTGCACCCCACCCTCCTCACCGCTCGCGGGCGGCCTCGGGACGGCCCGGGTACGCGAGAGGCCCCTGACCGGTGCGGTCAGGGGCCTCTCGCGTGTCCGGGCCCGGTCGGGGCCCCGCATTGGGGGATGAGAACTGTCAGCAGGGGGTCCTAGCGTCGGCGCCGTCGCACCGACCACCCGAGGAGCCCCCATGGAGCCGACCGAGCCGGCCACCGTCGTCCTGGACGGGCACCTCGAACGGGCTGCCCGCCGCCGGGCGGCCCTGCGCCGGGTGCAGCGCCGGCAGGCCACGGCCCGGATCAGCGCGATGCTGGCCGCCGCCGGCCCGCCGGTGTGACCCGGCCGGCCCCGCAGGTCAGCTGGTGGGCACCTCGGCGTCGAGGATCGCGCCCAGCACCCCGTTGACGTAGGCCGGCGAGTCGTCGGTCGACAGCGCCCGGGCCAGCTCCACCGCCTCGTCGATGACCACGGCGTCGGGCACGTCGTCGGCCCACAGCAGCTCGAACACCGACATCCGCAGGATGGCGCGGTCGACGTCGGGCAGCCGGTCGATCGACCAGCCCTTGGCGTGCCGGTCGATCAGCTCGTCGATGCGGCCGGAGTGCTCGACCGCCCCCTCCACCAGCCGGACGGCGTGGTCGGGCACCGGCGGCTGGGCGTCGGCCACCCGCTCGCGCAGCAGCGCGAGCGGGTCCGACCCGCGGAGGTCGGCCTCGTAGAGGACGTCGACGGCGCGCTTGCGCGCCTTGGACCGGGCAGCCATCGCCGGACGGGTCGTCAGTTGGCGCGGCCGAGGTACCGGCCGTCGCGGGTGTCGACCTTGAGCTTGTCGCCGGTGTTGACGAACAGCGGCACCTGGATCTGCGCGCCGGTCTCCAGGGTGGCCGGCTTGGTGCCGCCGGTGGAGCGGTCGCCCTGCAGGCCCGGGTCGGTGTGCTGGACCACGAGCTCCAGGGTCACCGGGAGCTCCACGTACAGCGGGCTGCCGTCGTGCACCGCGACGACGACCTCGGTGTTCTCCAGCAGGTAGTCCGCACCGCCGCCGACGGTCTCGGCCGGCACGTGGATCTGGTCGTAGGTGTCGCCGTCCATGAAGACGTAGTCGGCGCCGTCCTTGTACAGGTAGGTCATCGACCGCTTGTCGACGTTGGCGGTCTCGACCTTGGTGCCGGCGTTGAACGTCTTGTCGACGACCTTGCCCGAGAGCACGTTCTTCAGCGTGGTGCGGACGAACGCGCCGCCCTTGCCCGGCTTGACGTGCTGGAACTCGGTGACGGTCCAGAGCTGGCCGTCGAGGTTGAGGACCATGCCGTTCTTGAGGTCGTTGGTGGTAGCCATCTAGAGGACCAGCAGTTCCTTGCTCGTGAGGGTCAACAACTCGGGCGTGTCATCCGTGACGATCAGGGTGTCCTCGATCCGGACCCCGCCGTGGCCGGGCAGGTAGACGCCCGGCTCCACGGTGACGGCCATGCCGGCGGCCAGCGTACCCGCGCCGAGCTGCCCGATGCCCGGCGCCTCGTGGATCTCCAGCCCCACCCCGTGGCCGAGGCCGTGGGGGAAGTGCTCGCCGTGGCCGGCCGCGGCGATGACGTCGCGGGCCGCCGCGTCGACCGCGACCACGTCGGCGCCGACGGCGAGCGCCGCCCGCCCGGCCGCCTGCGCCGCCGCGACCAACTCGTAGACCTCGTGCTGCCAGTCGGACGCGTGCCCGAGGACCAGCGTGCGGGTCATGTCGGAGTGGTACCCGTCGACGGTCGCCCCGAAGTCGAGCTTGAGGAAGTCCCCGGAGCGCAGCTCGGTGGTGTCGGGGCGGTGGTGCGGGATGGCGGAGTTGGCGCCGGTGGCCACGATCGTCTCGAACGACGGGGCCTCGGCGCCCATGGCGAGCATCCGCGCGTCCAGCTCGCGGCCGACCTGCAGCTCGGTCCGGCCCGGGCGCAGCGCGCCCTCCGCCGCCAGCTCGGCCAGCGCGGCGTCGGCCACGGCGCACGCCCGGCGCAGCGCGTCGACCTCGTCGTCGTCCTTGACCGCCCGCTGCGCCTCCACCGCCCGCCGCACGCTGGCCAGCTCGGGCACGGTGCCGCCCGCCGCGGCGTCGGCCAGCACCGACTCCAGCGCGCGCAGCCCGTCGACGGTGAGGTGGTGGCTCTCGTAGCCGATCCGCTCCGCACCGCGCCGGACCGCCTCCCGCGCCAGGGCCGGCACGGTGGCGCGGTCGACCAGCAGCTCGACGTCGGGCACCTGGGTGCCGGCCTGGGTGGTGTAGCGGCCGTCGGTGCCGAACAGGTCCCCGCCGTCGGTGCGCAGCAGCAGGGCGCCGTTGGAGCCGGTGAAGCCGGTCAGGTACCGCACGTTGAGCAGGTCGGTGACCAGGACGGCGTCCAGCCCCCGCTCGGCCGCCGTCGCCCGGAGCCGCTCCCGGCGCTCCCCGTGCCTCACCGCGCCTTCCGTTCGGCTCCGCGGTCGCTCCGCTCCTCGCTCGCAGAGCTCGCTGCGATGCTCACTCCCTGTCGCCTCACCGGTGGCCCCGGGCGACCAGCCACTGCAGCGCCAGCACGTAGCCCTGCACGCCCAGCCCGGCGATCACGCCGTCAGCCACCCGGGAGACGTAGGAGAAGTGCCGGAACTCCTCGCGCCGGTGGATGTTGGTGATGTGCACCTCGACCAGCGGGCCGTTGAGGGTGGCCAGCGCGTCGTGCAGCACGACCGAGGTGTGCGACCAGCCGCCGGGGTTGATCACCACCGGGTCACCGGCGTCGGCCGCGGCGTGCACCCAGCCGAGCAGCTCGCCCTCGGAGTCGGTCTGGCGCACCCGCACCTCGGCGCCCAGCTCCCGGCCGGTGGCCTCCAGCAGCTCCACGAGCTCGGCGTACGTCGTCGTGCCGTACTTCTCCGGCTCGCGCAGCCCGAGCCGGCCGAGGTTGGCCCCGTTGAGCACCTGGATCGTCACGCGTTCTCCCCGTTCGTCGCGTCGGTGGGCCGGGTGGACGACACCGCGGCCCACGCCGCGTCCAGCCACGCCTGGTCCGGGTCGGCCAGGATCCGCGGGTCGCCCAGCCCGTCGAGGACGACGAACCGCAGCGAGGCACCGCGGGCCTTCTTGTCCACCCGCATGACCGACTGGAGCTGCGTCCAGTCGCCGTCGTACCGGGTGGGCAGGCCCATCGCGGCGACCAGCTCGCGGTGCCGGTCGACCTCGGCGCGGGTGAGCAGGCCGGCCTGACCGGCGAGCTCGGCGGCGAAGACCAGGCCGACGGCGACCGCCTCGCCGTGCCGCCAGCCGAAGTCCTCCACCCGCTCGATGGCGTGCCCCAGCGTGTGCCCGTAGTTGAGGAACTCGCGGCGCCCAGTGTCGAAGAGGTCCTCGCCCACCGCGTCCGCCTTGACCTGCACCGCCCGCTCGATGAGCTCGGCGGTGTCACGGCGGCCGGTGGGGTCGGCCTCGAGCAGGTCGAGGATGGTCCCGTCGGCGATGAAGCCGCACTTGACCACCTCGGCGAGGCCGGAGCGGAACTCCGCGTCGGGGAGTCCGGCGAGGACGTCGGTGTCGGCCAGCACCGCGGACGGCGGGTGGAAGGCGCCGACGAGGTTCTTGCCGGCCCCCGTGTTGATGCCGGTCTTGCCGCCGACCGCGGCGTCGACCATGCCGAGCAGGCTGGTGGGCAGGTGGACCACCCGCACGCCGCGGACCCACGTCGCGGCCAGGAAGCCGGCCAGGTCGGTGACCGCTCCCCCGCCGACGCCGACGACCGCGTCGGACCGGGTCAGCCCCAGCCGGCCGAACTCCTCCCAGGCCCCGGCCGCGACCTCGGCGGTCTTGGCGGCCTCCCCGTCGGGGACGACGACCGCCTCCGCGGCCACGCCGGCGGTCTGCAGCGTCTCCACCGCGGCACCGGCCAGGGCGGCCAGCGGCGGGGCGTGGACGACGGCGACCCGCGGCGTGCCGGCGAGCACCAGGGCGAGCTCGGCCTGGGCACCCGGCCCGATGACCACCTCGTAGGGCTTGCCGCCGGGGACGGTCACCCGCCTCACGTTGCCCTCCGTTCGCTCCTGCGGGGCGCTCCGCTCCTCGCCCGTTCCTCGCTGCGGTGCCGACGCCCGTGCCCGCTCACGGCGTCGTCCCGGCGCGCAGGGCCGCCGCCACGTCGGCGATCACGTCGCCGGGCTCGCGGCCGCCGGTGGGCACCGTGAGCGTGGCGACCTCGGCGTACAGCGGGGCACGCGCCAGCAGGAGGTTGCGCAGCGTGGCCCGCGGGTTCATGCCGAGCACCGGCCGGTCGCGCCCGAGCCCGACGCGCTGGGCGGCCGAGGCCAGGTCGATGTCGAGCCAGACGACGGTGCCGCCGGAGCGGGTGTAGTCGACCAGCAGCGCCCGCGTGGCGGCGCTGAGCACGGCGCCGCCGCCGAGGGCCAGGACACCGGAGTGGGCGCCCAGCGCACGGGCCACCGCCTGCTCCTCCAGGGAGCGGAAGAACGGCTCGCCGCGCTCGACGAACAGGTCGGCCACGGTCTGACCGGTGACGTCCTCGATGTCGGCGTCGGTGTCGCGGAACGGGACGCCGAGCAGCTCCGCGACGGCGGTGCCGACCGTCGTCTTGCCCGACGACGGCGGCCCGACCAGGACCAGGACCGGCCGGCTCATCGGATGGCCAGGTTCTCGAGGTAGGCCTGCGCGTTGCGGCGGGTCTCGGGCACCGAGTCGCCGCCGAACTTCTCCAGGGCCGCGTCGGCCAGCACGAGGGCGACCATCGCCTCCATGACGACGGCCCCGCGGGGCACCGCGCACGCGTCGCTGCGCTGGTTGATGGCGACCGCGGGCTCGCCGGTGGCGACGTCGACGGTGGCCAGCGCGCGCGGCACGGTCGAGATCGGCTTCATCGCCGCGCGGACGCGCAACACCTCGCCGTTGGTCATGCCGCCCTCGATGCCGCCGGCGCGGTCGGTCGTCCGCTGCACGCGGCCGTCGGCCAGGACGATCTCGTCGTGGGCCACCGACCCGCGGCGGCGGGCGGTCTCCAGCCCGTCGCCGACCTCGACGGCCTTGACCGACTGCACGCCCATGAGGGCGCCGGCCAGCCGGGAGTCCAGCCGGCGGTCCCAGTGCACGTGGCTGCCCAGGCCCGGCGGCAGCCCGTGGACGACGACCTCGATGACCCCGCCCAGGGTGTCGCCGTTCTTCCGGGCGTCGTCGACCTCGGCGACCATGAGCTCGCTGGTCGCCGGGTCGGCGCAGCGCACCGGGTCCTCGTCGATGCGGGGGTTGTCCTGCGGGCCGGGGACGATGCCGTCGGGCACGGTGACCGGCCCGATGCCCACGACGTGGCTGACCACCTCGACGTCCAGCACCTGACGGAGGAACGCGCGGGCGACGGCGCCGAGCGCGACCCGGGCCGCGGTCTCCCGGGCGCTGGCGCGCTCCAGGACGGGGCGGGCGTCGTCGAAGCCGTACTTCTGCATGCCGGCGAGGTCGGCGTGCCCGGGGCGCGGCCGGGTGAGCGGCGCGTTGCGGGCCTGGCCGGCCAGCACCTCGGGGTCGACCGGGTCGGCGGACATGACCGTCGTCCACTTCGGCCACTCGGTGTTGCCCACCTGGACGGCGATCGGGCCACCCTGGGTGATCCCGTGCCGGACCCCGCCGGTCAGGGTGACGACGTCCTGCTCGAAGGACATCCGGGCGCCGCGGCCGTGGCCGAGCCGACGCCGGGCCAGGTCGACGTCGAGGTCGGAGGTCTGCACCCGCACGCCGGCGGGCAGGCCCTCGAGGATGGCGGTGAGCTGCTGGCCGTGCGACTCACCGGCGGTCAGCCAGCGCAACATGCCCCGGATTCTGCCAGCCTCCGGTCCCGGGCCCGTCACGCCACCGGGAGTGGGCCCTCCAGAGCCAGCGCGAGCACCGCACCCACGAGCAACGGCGGGCCGAACGGCAGGGCGGTGCGCCACCCGGCCCGGCCGGTGGCCAGCAGGACGAGGGAGAGGACCGCCCCGGTGAGCAGCCCGAGGAACACACCGGCCAGCAGCGCACCCCAGCCCACCCAGCCGAGCACCAGCCCGAGCAGGCCCAGCAGCTTCACGTCGCCGTAGCCGAGCCCCTGCGGGGAGACCAGGGCGCCCAGCGCCGCCAGCCCGAACGCCGCCCCGGCGGCGAGCACCGCCCGCAGCAGCTCCGGCCAGGTCCCCAGCACCGCGGCGTCCACGAGGAGTGCCCCGGCGACGGCGACCCCGGCCGGGAAGGTGACCCGGTCGGGCAGCCGGTGCACGGCGAGGTCGACCGCGGCCAGCACCACCCCGGCCGCCGCGGCCCACCCGAACGCCACGGTGGCCGGGCGCAGCCCGCCGAGGGCCAGTGCGCCGGACAGCGCGACCGCGAGCACGGCGGTGGTCGTGAGCGCCCGCGCCGCGGACGCCGGGGCCGGATGGTCGCGCCGGGCCAGCCGGACCGACACGCGGGCCAGCCACGGCCCCAGCAGGACGGCGGCCACGGCCGCGACACCGGCGACCGCGGCCGGCGGGAGCGGTGCCGGCACCGGCGTCAGCGGGCGTGCAGGGCCGCGCGCATGGCCTCGATCGGCGCCGGCTGCCCGGTCATCAGCTCGACCTGCACGGTGGCCTGCCAGAACAGGACGTCCAGGCCGCCGACGACGGTGCCCCCGGCGTCGGTGACCGCGGTGGCCAGCGGCGTCGGCCACGGGTCGTAGAGCACGTCGAGGACGGTCTGGTCGGCCTGCCACGGCAGCGCGGCCACGTCCGGCTGCCCGCCCACCGGGACGGTGCTGACCACCGTGGTCGCGTCCACCACCGCCTCCCGCAGCGACACCACCGTCGTCGGCACGGCGAGGGCGTCCAGCACCCGCAGCAGGTCCGCGGCACGGGAGGGGTCGCGGACGACGACGTCCACGTGCCGGGCGCCGAGAGAGGACAGCGCGACCGCGGCGGCCGCGGCCGTGCCGCCCGCGCCGAGGATCGCCGCCCGGTCCACCTCGTCGACCCCGGCCAGCTGCAGGGCCATCCCGATGCCGGTGACGTCGGTGTTCTCCGCGCGCCACCCCTGGTCGGTGCGGACGAGCGTATTGGCCGCGTGCAGCAGCCGCGGCAGCGGCTCGACGACGTCGGCGACCTCGACCGCGGCCTGCTTGCACGGCATGGTCACCGAGAAGCCGCGCCACTCCTCACCGAGGCCGGCCAGCAGCACCGGGAGGTCCTCGGCGCCGACGTCCAGGGCGTCGTAGGTCCAGTCGGTCAGGCCCAGCGCGGCGTAGGCCGCCCGGTGCAGCAGCGGGGACAACGAGTGCCCCACCGGACGGCCGAGCACGGCCGCCCGCCGCAGACCGACCGCCGTGCCCGCGTCGGGCCCGTCAGCCACCGCAGCCGAGGCCGGCCGCGGCGCACCGCTCCCGGGCGGCCATGAACTCCGAGTAGTCGGCGGTGAAGAAGTGCCGTCCGTCGTCGGACTCCAGCACGTAGTACAGGAGGTCGCCGGTGGTCGGCGCCAGCGCCGCCTCGAGGCTGGCCTCGCCGGGCGAGCTGATCGCCGTGGCCGGCAGCCCGGCCCGCGTGCGCGTGTTGTACGGGCTGTCGGTCTGCAGGTCGGTGACGGTGAGGTCGTTGCCGTTCTTGCCCAGGCCGTAGGCCAGCGTGGCGTCGATGCCGAGCGGGATGCCCTGGCCGAGGCGGTTGTAGACCACCTGGGCCACGTCGGGCCGCTCCTGGTCGAGCCGGGTCTCCGACTGCACCATGGAGGCCACCGTGACGACGTCGTACACCGACCGGCCGGCCGCGGCGGCCCGCTGCTCCAGCTGGATCGCGGTGGCGGTCTCGGTGAAGCGGGAGACCATGGCCCGGAGCATGGTGACCGGGGTGTCGTCGGGCTGGAAGTCGTAGGTGGCCGGGAAGAGGAAGCCCTCGAGCTGGCCGTTGGCGTAGGCCGGCAGGCCGAGCGCGGCGGGGTCGGCGGCCGCGGCCTGGAGCTCCTCGACCGGCTTCTGGGTGCCCTCGGAGAGCCGCTGCAGGATCTGCTGCACGGTGAAGCCCTCGGGGATGGTGACCCGGGCGAACAGCCGGGTGGCCGGGTCGAGCAGCAGGTCCAGGGCGGCCTGGCCGCTCATCTGCTGGCGCATCGCGTACACGCCGGGCTGGATCCCGGTGGCGGCCGGCTCCAGTTCGGCGGCGTCGACGAACGGCCCGACGGAGGCGATGACGCCCGCGGACTCGAGCGTGCGGCCGATGTCGCTGAGGGTGTCGCCGACGGCGATGCGGATCTGCACCTCGCCGCTGCCCTGGCCGACGAAGTCCTCGCTGGGCGGGTTCACCAGGTTGATCAGCGCCTTGCCGCCGAGGACGATCCCGCCGACCAGGCCGGCAAGCACCACCAGGGAGAGGACGACGGCCACCGGGCTGCGCCGGCGACGCCTGCGCCTGGACGGTTCGTCACCGCCGTCGGCACGGCGCCGGGAACCGCGCGGCTCCTCACCGGAGGCGCCGAGCACCTCCAGGCCGCCGGTGGCTTCGCTGTCGTCGGGGTCGTCGTCCCAGGCGAACGCGTCGGCGTCGCGGTCGACGTCGGGTCGCTCACCGGGGACGCCGGGCTGGCTGCCCACGGGCTGGGCCACGGTCTGGGCGTCGTCGGGGTGGACGTCGGTGCGCCGCTGGAGGCGGGACCAGGTGCCGGCGGGCCGCGGCGGGAGGCCGGGCAGCGGCGCCGACGGGTGCGTGCCGCCGTGGGAGCCGCCGGCGGGCGGGGTGGGGAGGCCGCCGGCCTCGGCGCGGGGCAGCAGCGGCCCGGTGCTGCGGCCGTCGTCGGCGCGGCGTCCGCGGGCGCCCGCGTAGGGGGCGGCGCCGGCGGACCCGAGCCGGGCGTCGACGCGGTACGGGTCCGGCGCGGACGTGCCGGCCGGGTGCTGGTCGGTCGCCTGACGGGGCATGGAGGCCATCCACGCGGTGGCCGGGACCCCGCTGGGGTGGTCCGCCGAGTGCCGACCCCGCCGCGCGGACGGGGTCGGATCGCTCACGGGCGCTCCCGCTGGGCGTCCAGATAGGCCTGGAGGATGACCACGGCGGCGGCCTGGTCGATCACCGGGCGCTGCTGCCGGCTGTCGAGGCCGTTCGCCCGGAGGGAACTGGCTGCAGTCACGGTGGAGAGCCTTTCGTCGACGAGGTGCACGGGCACGGGCCCGATGCGCCCGGCGAGTGCCCGAGAGTAGGCGCGCGCCTCCTTCGCCGAGGCGCCCGACGCACCCGAGAGGTGTCTCGGCTCCCCCACGATCACCTCTGTCACCTCGTGTTCCGCCACGAGGGCCGCGATGTGGTCCAGGTCGGACTCGTCGCGGGCCCGCCGCACCGTCTCCAGGGGGCTGGCCAGCGTGCCGGTGGGGTCCGACAGCGCCACGCCGACCCGCACCGAGCCGACGTCGATGCCCAGCCGGCGGCCCTGCTTCGGGCGCCGCGGCGGGATCGGCAGCCCACCGGGCAGGCCGCCGGAGAGGTCGATCTGGCTGGTCTCGTGCCGCACCGGCGGGAACCCGGCGGACAGGTCGATCGCCTCGGTGCGGTGCTGGACCGGCGGGGGCGGGGCGGCGGGGCGCTGCCGGGTGGGCGGCGGCACCGCCGGGCGGCTCACCCGGCGCTCGCCCACCGGACCGGTCTCGTCGGGGCGCTGCTCAGGCACCTCGGTCACCTCCCTGCGGCGGTCGCGACCGCCTGTTCGCCGGCCTGGAGGGCCGCGGGGATGCCGGCGGGCTCGGTCCCGCCCCCCTGGGCCACGTCTGTCTTGCCGCCGCCCCGGCCACCGACCGGGGCCGCCGCCGCGCGCAGCACGTCGTTCGCCGACAGCCCGCGCTCCTGTGCGGCCGGGTTGAGGGCCGCCACGAGAGCCACCTTGCCCCCCGACTCCGACGCGAGCAACACCACGGCCGGCCTGTCGCCGGGCAGCCGGCCACGGACGTCGAGGGCCAGCGTGCGCAGGTCCCCGCCGCCCAGGCCCGCCGGCGAGCCGGTGACCACCGCGATCCCGCCGACGTCCCGCGCACCGGCGGCCAGCTCCCCGGCCGCGGCGAGGGTCTGCTGGGCGCGCAGCTCGGCGAGCTCCTTGTCGACGTCGCGCAGCCGGGCCAGCATGCCGCTGACCCGCTCGGTCAGGCCGTCGGTGGGGGTCTTGAGCAGGTCGGCGAGCTGGCGGACGAGGTCCCGCTCGCGGGCCAGGTAGCGGAAGCCCTCCAGGCCCACGACCGCCTCCACGCGCCGGGAGCCGGAGCCGACCGACGACTCACCGGTCAGGGCGAGCGTGCCGATCTGGGCGCTGCCCTGCACGTGCGTGCCACCGCACAGCTCCCGTGACCACGGACCGCCGATCTCCACCACGCGGACCTGTTCGCCGTAGGTCTCCCCGAACAGGGCCAGGGCGCCGATGGCGCGGGCCTCGGGCAGCGTCATGAAGTTCGCGCTCACCTTGTGGTCGGCGCGCACCGCGGCGTTGGCGACGTCCTCGATGTCGTGCCGCTGCTGCGCGGTGAGCGCGCCCTGCCAGGCGAAGTCCAGTCGCAGGTAGCCGGGCCGGTTGTACGAGCCGGACTGCAGCGCCTGCGGGCCGAGCACCTGGCGCAGCGCGGCGTGCACCACGTGCGTGCCCGAGTGCGCCTGGCAGGCCGACAGCCGCCACTCGCGGTCCACCTCGGCCACGATCTCGGCGCCCTCGCGCAGCTGGCCCTCCAGCACCCGCACCTGGTGGGCGACCAGGCCCTTGACCGGGCGCTGCACGTCGAGCACCTCGGCGCGGCCGCCGTCCCAGGTCAGGGTGCCCGCGTCGGCGACCTGGCCGCCGGACTCGGCGTAGAACGGCGTGCGGTCGAGGACGACGCGGGTGATCTCGCCCGGCCCGGCCGGGGCGCTCTCCCCCGCCTCGTCGTCGGCGAGCTCGGAGACCACCCCGAGCACGCGGGAGTCGGTCCGCAGGGTGTCGTAGGCCCGCCAGTCGGTGGGGCCATGGTCGGCGAGCAGCCGGCGGTAGGCCAGGACGTCGACCGAGCCGGTCTTCTTGGCGCGGGCGTCGGCGCGGGCGCGGTCCCGCTGCTGCTGCATGAGCGCGCGGAAGCCGTCCTCGTCGACGGTCACGCCCTGCTCGGCGGCCATCTCGAGGGTGACGTCGATGGGGAACCCGTAGGTGTCGTGCAGGGAGAAGGCCTGCTCACCCGAGAGCGTGGCGGCCCCGGCCCGCTTGGCGCCGGCCACGGCGGTGTCGAACAGCGTGGTGCCGGCGGTGAGGGTGCGCCGGAACGCCTCCTCCTCGGCGTAGGCGACGCTGGAGATGCGGGCGAAGTCGGTCTCCAGCTCCGGGTAGCTGGCCTTCATCGCGTCCCGGGAGACCGGCAGCAGCTCGGGCAGGGTGGCCTCGTCGACGCCGAGCAGCTTCATCGAGCGGACGGCGCGGCGCAGCAGGCGGCGCAGGATGTACCCGCGGCCCTCGTTGCCGGGCGTGACGCCGTCGCCGATGAGCATCAGGCCGCTGCGCACGTGGTCGGCGACCACGCGCAGCCGGACGTCGTCCTCGTGCGCGCGCCCGTAGTCGACCCCGGCGAGGTCGGCGGCGCGGCGCAGCACCGGGGAGACCTCGTCGATCTCGTACAGGTTGTTCACGCCCTGGAGCAGGTAGGCCACCCGCTCCAGGCCCATGCCGGTGTCGATGTTCTTGCGCGGCAGGTCGCCGACGATCCGGAACTCCGCCTTGCTCCGGACGTCGGCGAGCTCGTACTGCATGAACACGAGGTTCCAGATCTCGAGGAACCTGTCCTCGTCGACGACCGGACCGCCGTCCTGGCCGTGCTCCGGCCCGCGGTCGTAGTAGATCTCGCTGCACGGACCGCCGGGACCCGGCTGGCCGGTGTGCCAGTAGTTGTCCTTGTAGCCGCGGCGCTGGATCCGCTCCTCGGGCAGGCCCGCGATGCGCCGCCACGCGTCGGCGGCCTCGTCGTCGTCGTGGAAGACGGTGACCCAGATCCGTTCCGGGTCGAAGCCGAGCCCACCGGCGTCCACCGACCCGGTGACCAGCTCCCAGGCGTGCTGGATGGCCCCTTCCTTGAAGTAGTCGCCGAAGGAGAAGTTGCCGTTCATCTGGAAGAACGTGCCGTGGCGGGTGGTCTTGCCCACCTCCTCGATGTCGAGGGTGCGCACGCACTTCTGCACGCTGGTGGCCCGCGGGTAGGGCGCGGGCTCCCGGCCGGTCAGGTACGGGATGAACGGCACCATGCCGGCCACCGTGAACAGCAGCGACGGGTCGGGCGAGACCAGCGAGGCGCTGGGCACGACGGTGTGGCCGCGGGAGGCGAAGTGCTCCAGGAAGCGGCGGCGGATCTCGGCGGTCTGCATGGTCCTACTCGTGGGTCTGGAGGCGGGCGGAGCGGCGTCCTCCCGCGGGTGGTGAGGGGGTCAGCGGTCGGTCGGGCGGACGGCGTGCCGGCCGGGCAGCTGCACCTGCTCCCCGGTGGGGAGCGGGGCGTCCAGACCGGTGCCGGTGCGCAGCTCCTGCTCCCGCTCGGCGGCGGCGGCGCGCACGTCGGCCCCGAACTCGCCGATCGCGTCGGCGAGGTCGCGCAGCCCCTCCACGAGCGCGCCGGCGATGCCCTGCGGGGTCATCTTCTCGGCGGCCCGGGACAGCTTGCGGACGACGAGCGCACCGATGGTGATGCCCATGGCCAGCCAGAACAACCGGCGCATCAGGCGGCCCGCCGGGCGGCGCGGCGGGCGCGGCGCTCGTCCTTGTCGCGGCGGGCGGCGTCGGCCAGGGCCTGCCCCTCCCGCTTCTTCTTGGCGGCGCTGCGGACGCCGTAGCTGAAGGCGGCGACCTTGATCAGCGGGCTGCCCAGGGTGGCGGCGACCACGCTGCTCAGCGCCGCCACGTTGCTGGAGACGTTCGCGGCGTTGCCGGTGATGTCGTCGACCCGCTCGAGGTTGCTGTTGACGTGCGCGACCGTGGTCGAGGCCTGGCTCAGGATCGGCCCGCTCTGCTCCCGCGTCTGGCGGATGGTCAGCGTCGCCTCGTCCAGCGTGCGACCCAGCTTGAGGATCGGGACGGCGAGCAGCACCACCAGCAGCACCAGGGCCAGCGCTGCGATCAATCCGGCCCACTCTCCTGCGGACACGCGGGATCTCCTGTTCCTCGTCGGCTCCTGCCCCCACCCGCCGGTACGCACCGGTGGGCGTCGGCCCGGCGTGGTCACAGTAGTCGCGGGCGCCGACGCCCGTCCGTCCCCCGCCGGGACCTCAGCGGCCGCGACGGACGATCGCCCGCAGCTTGGCCAGCCGCGCCGCGATCGGGCCCTCGGCGCCACGGTTGGTCGGGCGGTAGTAGTCGCGGCCGACCAGCGCGTCGGGGGGGTACTGCTGCGGGACGATCCCGTCGGGCGCGTCGTGCGGGTAGCGGTAGGTCGAGCCGTGCCCCAGCTTCTTGGCCCCGGCGTAGTGGGCGTCGCGCAGCCCGGGCGGCACCGGCCCGGCCAGCCCCGCCCGCACGTCGGCCGTGGACTCGCCGATCGCGACGGTCAGGGCGTTGGACTTCGGCGCGGTGGCCAGGTGTGCGACGGCCTGCGCGAGCGGGAAGTGCCCCTCGGGCATGCCGATGAAGGCCACCGCGTCGGCGGCGGCGACCGCGGTGAGCAGCGCCGTGGGGTCGGCCATGCCGATGTCCTCGCTGGCGGAGATGACCAGCCGGCGGGCGATGAAGCGGGGGTCCTCCCCCGCCTCGACCATGCGCGCCAGGTAGTGCATCGCGGCGTCGACGTCGCTGCCGCGGATCGACTTGATCAGCGCGCTGGCGACGTCGTAGTGCTGGTCACCCTGCCGGTCGTAGCGGACCGCGGCCTGCGCGACCGCCGTCTCCAGCGTCTGCAGGTCGATCTCGGCCGCGCCCGCCGCCACCGCGGCGCCGGCGCCGGACTCCAGCGCGGTGAGCGCCTTGCGCCCGTCCCCGCCGGCGATGCGGACCAGGTGCTCCTCGGCCTCCTGGCTCAGCGTGACGGCGCCGTCCAGCCCGCGGTCGCTGGTCAGCGCCCGGCGCAGCAGCGTGCGGACGTCGTCGTCGGACAGCGGCTGCAGGGCGAGGACCAGGGAGCGGGACAGCAGCGGGCTCACCACGGAGAAGAACGGGTTCTCCGTGGTGGCGGCGATGAGGCTGACGATCCGGTCCTCGACGGCCGACAGCAGGCTGTCCTGCTGGGTCTTGGAGAAGCGGTGCACCTCGTCGATGAACAGCACGGTGCGCCGTCCGGCGTAGGTGAGCTCCCGCTTGGCGCCGGCGATGACGGCGCGGACCTCCTTGACCCCGGCGTCCAGCGCCGACAGCTGCACGAACTGCCGCTTGGTGGCCAGCGAGATGACGTGCGCCAGGGTGGTCTTGCCGGTGCCGGGCGGGCCGTAGAGGACCAGCGACATCGGCTCGTCGGCCTCGACCAGCCGGCGCAGCGGCGAGCGCGGGCCCAGCAGGTGCTGCTGGCCGACGACCTCGTCCAACGAGCGCGGCCGCATCCGGACCGCCAGCGGGGCACCCGGGTCGACCGCCGCCGCACCCTCGACCTCGGGCTCGTCGAACAGCGAACTCACGGCGTCCTCGGTTCGCTCCCGCGGGCCGCTCCGCTCCTCGGTCGCCGGCGCTCCCTCTCGGGCTTCCGCCCCTGTCCGCTCACGCTTGCGAACGCTACCCGCGGGGCACGACACCCCCGTGCAGCAACGACGCATCGGGGACACCACCGTCGGCGCCATCGGGCTCGGGGCGATGCCCCTGTCCACCAAGGAGGGCCGGCCCTCACCGGAGGACGCGGAGGCGGTGGTGCACGCCGCGCTCGACGCCGGGGTGACCCTCATCGACACCGCCGACGCCTACGCCCGCGACGAGGCGGAGTTCGGCCACAACGAGTCGCTGGTCGCCGCGGCGCTGGCCTCCTACGGGCCTGGCGCCGGGGACGTCCTCGTGGCCACCAAGGGCGGCCACACCCGCCGTGGCACCGACTGGGAGCTCGACGGGACGCCGGGGTACCTGCGCAAGGCCTGCGAGGGGTCGCTGCGGCGGCTGGGGGTGGACGCGATCGGGCTGTACCAGTTCCACCGTCCCGATCCCGCGACGCCGTGGGAGGAGACGATGGGGGCGCTGCGGTCGCTGGCCGACGACGGCCTGGTGCGGATGGTGGGCATCTCCAACGCCGACATCGCGCAGATCGACGTCGCCCGCTCGATCATCGGGCCGGCGCTGGTGAGCGTGCAGAACCAGTTCTCCCCCGGCTGGCGCCACTCCGCCGACGAGCTGGCGCACTGCGCGGCCCACGGGCTGGCCTTCCTGCCGTGGAGTCCCTTCGGCGGGGTGTCGGCGGCCGGCTCGCTCGACGCCACCGCGCCGGCGTTCGCCGAGGTCGCCGAGGAGCTGGGCGTCTCGGTGTACCGGGTGACCGTGGCGTGGCACCTCGCGCAGTCCGAGGCGGTCATCCCGATCCCGGGCGCGTCGCGGCCGGCGTCGATCGTCGACTCCGCGGCGGCCGCCGACCTCCGGCTGACCGCCGACCAGCTGGCCCGCCTGGACGCCTGACCCCGCTGTTACCGCTGCGCCCGACCGACCGCCCTCCTTCCTCCGCCCGCCCGCCCTCCCTCCGACCGCCCTCCTTCCTCCGACCGCTCTCGGCTGCCCGCCCGCTCTCCTCCCTCCCGCTCCGGGGGGGGGGGGGGGGGGGTGTGGGGGGGGGGGCGGCGCGCCCGCCCCCCCCCGCCCCCCCCCACCGCCCCCCCCCCCCCCACCCCCCGCCCCCCCCCCCCCCCCCCCCGCCCCCCCCCCCCCCCCGCCCCCCCCCCCCCCGCCCGCCCCCCCCCCCCCCCCCCCCCCCCCCCCCCCCCCCCCCCCCCCCCCCCCCCCCACCACGGGTCAGCCGGCGGCCGCGGCGTCGGCCGGCTTGGCCTTCTTCGCCCCGGCGGTGCGGACCAGCCGGCGGTTGGCGAACTCGAACATGCCCAGCTCGGAGAGCTCCCGGCCGTAGCCGGAGCGCTTCACGCCGCCGAAGGGCAGCTCCGCCGAGGTGCCCGACGGCGAGTTGATCCAGACCATGCCCGACTCGACCTGGTCGGCGACCTTGCGGGCGCGCTCGACGTCGCTGCTGAACACCGTCGCCGACAGCCCGTAGGGGGTGTCGTTGGCCAGCCGCACGGCCTCCTCCTCGGAGGAGACGCGGTAGACCACGCCGACCGGCCCGAACAGCTCCTCGCGGTAGGCCCGCATCTCGGGGGTGACGTCGGCCAGCAGGGTGGCGTTGACGTAGGCGCCCTCGCGGTCGGGCCGGTCCCCGCCGGCGAGCACGGTCGCGCCCTTGTCGATGGCGTCGCGCACCTGGGCGGTGAGGTCGGCCGCGGCCCGCTCGGACGACAGCGGGCCCAGCCGGGTGCCGGGGTCGCTCGGGTCGCCGGGCTGCAGGCCCTTGAAGACGTCGGCGAGGCCGGAGACGAACTCGTCGTAGACGTCGTCCATGACGATGAACCGCTTGGCGGCGATGCACGCCTGTCCGGCGTTCATGGTCCGCGACATCGCCGCGGCCTTCACCGTCTGCCCCACCTCGGGGGCGTCGAGGACGATGAACGGGTCGCTGCCGCCCAGCTCCAGCACCGACTTCTTCAGGTGCTTGCCGGCCAGCGAGGCCACGGCGCTCCCGGCCCGGTCGCTGCCGGTCAGCGTCACGCCCGCCACGTGCGGGTGCGCGATGACCCGCTCGACGTCGGAGATGCGCAGGAACAGGTTGGTGTAGACCCCGTCGGGGACGCCGGCGTCGTGGAACAGCTGCTCCAGGGCGAGGGCGGTCTGCGGGTTGTTCTCCGCGTGCTTGAGCAGGATCGCGTTGCCCAGGACCAGGTTCGGCGCGGCGACGCGGGCGACCTGGTACAGCGGGAAGTTCCACGGCTCGATGGCCAGCAGGACGCCGGTCGGCTCGTTGATGACCACCGCCTCGCCGTCCATCACGTCGATCGGGCGGGGCTCGAGGAAGCGCGGGCCGTTCTTCGCGTAGTAGTCGAAGATGCTCGCCACCAGCATCCCCTCGCCGGCCGCCTCGCGGATCGGCTTGCCCATCTCGGTGGTGATGAGGGCGGCCAGCTGGTCGCGGCGCTCGAGCACGAGCTCGCCGATGCGCGCGACGACGCCGGCGCGCTCCTCCACGGGACGGCGCCGCCACTCGAGGAAAGCGGCGTGCGCCCGCTCGACGACGCCGTCGACCTCGGCGCTGTCGAGGAAGGGGAACTCCTTCTCCGTCTTCCCGGTGGCCGGGTTGATCGTCGCGTACGGCCGGTCGCCCGCGTCGCTGGCGGTCTTGCCTGCTGGGGAGGTCTGGGTGGTGGTCACTGCTCGGTGTCCTCCGTCGCGTCTCGGTTGTGTCGCACCCCAGGTCTACCCCTGACCCCTGCGGGCACGCGCAGGGGCCCGCGCCCGAGTGACGACCGATCTAGGCTCGCGACCGTCGGGTCGCCGGCCGTCGTCCCGGCGGACCCGCGCCCGCCCGGGGAGGGAGTACGCACCGTGTGTGGCCGCTACGCCGCCAGCCGCCGTCCCGAGGACCTCGTCCTCGAGTTCGAGGCGGTCCGCGCCGACGGGCAGCCGGCGCTGCCGGCCGACTACAACGTCGCCCCGACCAAGGACGTCTACGTGGTCCGGCACAAGAAGGAGCGCGACGCCGAGGGCCGGCCCACCGGGGAGGGGCACCGGGAGCTGCGCGCCGTCCGCTGGGGGCTGGTGCCCTCGTGGGCCAAGGACGCCTCGATCGGCAACCGCATGCTCAACGCCCGGGTGGAGTCGCTGACGGAGAAGCCGGCGTTCCGCACCGCGGCCCGCTCGCGGCGCTGCCTGGTGCCGGCCGACGGCTGGTACGAGTGGGCCAAGCGGCTGGACTCGCCGGGCAAGCAGCCGTACTTCATCACCCCGGGGGACGGCTCCGGGCTGGCCCTCGCCGGGCTGTGGGAGGTGTGGGGCCGGGGCGAGGACCGCCTCTACACCTGCACCGTGGTCACCGCGCCGGCGGTCGGCGCGCTCACCGAGATCCACGAGCGGATGCCGCTGGTGCTGCCCCGCGACCGCTGGGCCGAGTGGCTGGACCCCGCCCGCGAGGACGTCGAGGCGCTCACGCAGCCCACGCCGCCGGACGTCGTCGAGCGGCTGGAGCTGCGACCGGTGGGCACCGCGGTCAACAGCGTCAAGAACAACGGCGCGGAGCTCACCGCGCGCGTCGAGTCGGTCGCCCCGCCGGCCGACCAGCCCGCGCTGTTCTGAGGTGGCCGGTACCGAGGAGGCGGTGGAGCGCACCGCGGGCAGCACCGCGCTGCCCGCCTGGGTCGCCGCCGCCGTCACGTTCCTGAGCTCGGGTGCGGTGCTGGTGCTGGAGATCGCCGGCCTCCGCCTGATCGCCCCCTACGTCGGCATCACGCTGCAGACCAACACCGCGGTCATCGGCTTCGCCCTCGCCGCGATCGCGCTGGGCGCCTGGTCCGGCGGCGCGGCGGCCGACCGCACCGACCCGCGTCGGCTCATCGCACCGCTCATGGTCGCCGGGGGCGCGCTGGTGGTCGCCGTGCTGCCGCTGGTGCGCTTCGCCGGGTCGTGGCTCACCGGCGCCGACGCTGGCAGCGTGCTGCTGCTCGCGGCGGTCGCCGTCGTCGTCCCCGCGGCGCTGCTGTCGGCGGTGCCGCCGATGGTGGTCAAGCTGCAGCTGGCCAGCCTGGCCGAGACCGGCGCGGTGGTCGGCCGGCTCTCGGGCATCGGCACTCTCGGCGGGATCGCGGCCACCTTCGTCACCGGCTTCCTGCTGATCGCCGTCTTCCCGACCAGCGGCATCCTCGTGGGCACCGGCGTCGTGACCGTGCTGGCCGGGGGAGCGGTGGGGCTGCTGCTGCGCCGGCGGTCCGGCGGCGGCGCCGGGCGGGTGCCGGCCGGGCTGTTCGTCCTCGCGCTGGGCGGCTCGCTGCTGGCCGCGGTCGCCCCGACCCCGTGCGAGGCGGAGACCGCCTACCACTGCGCCCGCGTGGTGGCCGACCCCCAGCGGGACGGCGGCCGGGTGCTCGTGCTGGACACGCTGCGGCACTCCTACGTCGACCTCGACGACCCCACCCACCTGGAGTTCGAGTACGTCCGCGCCATCGCCGCGGTCACCGACGTCGTCGCGCCCGAGGGGCAGCCGCTGTCGGCGCTGCACCTGGGCGGCGGTGGGCTCACCGTGCCGCGCTACCTGGCCGAGGTCCGGCCGGGCACGACCAGCCTGGTGCTGGAGGTCGACCCGGGCGTCGTCGAGATGGACCGGGAGCAGCTCGGGCTGACCGAGTCCGACGGCCTGCGGGTCCGGGTGGCCGACGCCCGGGTGGGCCTGGCCGAGGAGCCGGCGGGGGAGCGCGACCTCGTCGTGGGCGACGCCTTCGGCGGCCTCTCGGTGCCCTGGCAGCTGACCACCGTCGAGGCCCTCGACCTGGTCGACCGGACGCTCGCCGACGACGGCGTCTACGTCGCCAACCTCATCGACAACCCGCCGATGGGCTTCGTGCGCGCGGAGCTGGCCACCCTGCGCGCGGTCTTCGGCTCCGTGCTGCTGCTGGCCCGGGAGCCGGTGCTCGAAGGGGAGGACGGCGGCAACGTCGTCGCGGTCGCCTCGCGGGAGCCGCTGCCGGCCGACGCGATCGCCGGTGCGCTGCGCGAACGGGGCCTCACCTGGCAGGTGGCGCAGGGCGAGCGGCTGGCCGGCTTCGTCGGGGACGCCGACGTGCTCACCGACGACCACGCCCCGGTCGACCAGCTGCTCACCCCGTACGCGACCCCCGGGACCTAGCCGGCCTCAGCGGCCGATCGGAGCCGTGCGGGCGCGGGTGAGCCGCACCAGGTCGCCCGGCGCCAGCTCCACCTGCAGCCCCCGCCGGCCGGCGCTGACCAGCACCGTGTCGAAGCCGAGCGCGGAGTCGTCGACCACCGTCGGCAGGGCCTTGCGCTGGCCCAGCGGACTGATCCCGCCCAGCACGTACCCCGTCGTCCGCTCGGCGTCCGTGGGGTCGGCCATCGCTGCCTTGCGGCCGCCGGCCGCGGCGGCCAGGGCCTTGAGGTCGAGGCTGCCGCTGACGGGGACGACGGCGACGGTCAGCGCGCCGTCGACGCGGGCCACCAGCGTCTTGAACACCTGGCGCGGATCGGCGCCCAGCGCGGCGACGGCGGCCTCGCCGTGCCCCTGGTCGGCGGGGTGCTCCGGGTCGTAGGGGTGCAGGGTGTGCGTCACGCGGGCCTTCTCGAGGGCCCGCACCGCCGGGGTCGCCGCCACGGCGCGGCAGCCTATCCGCGGGCCGTCGCGACGGACGACGGAGATCCGGGTCGCAGGGGGAATGGCGACGCGCCACGGCGGAGTTGCAGTGCCCGTGAGCAGCACCCTGTCCTCCAGCGCCCGGCAGCGGGTCGCGCACCGGCGGCCCCCAGGCCGCCCGGACGCCGCGCGGCTAGGATCGTCCGAGGCGGTGTCCCGCGTCCGGGGGCCGCAGAGAGGACGGTCGGTGCCTGAGGAGTCCGCGGACCTGAACCCCGAGACGGCCCCGGTGGAGGTGCCCGAGGCACGCGCCGGTGGCAGCCGCACCGAGCTGGCCGAGACGCGAGCCGAGCGCGACGCCCGCTTCGAGCGCGACGCGCTGCCCTACCTCGACCAGCTCTACCCGGCGGCCCTGCGGATGACCCGCAACCCCGCCGACGCCGAGGACCTGGTCCAGGAGACGTTCGTCAAGGCCTACTCCGCGTTCCACCAGTTCGCCGAGGGCACGAACCTCAAGGCCTGGCTGTACCGGATCCTGACCAACACCTACATCAACAGCTACCGCAAGAAGCAGCGTCAGCCGCAGCAGTACCCCACCGACCAGGTGCAGGACTGGCAGCTGTACGCCGCCGAGGAGCACAGCTCCAGCGGCCTGCGGTCGGCCGAGATCGAGGCGCTGGACCACCTGCCGGACTCCGACATCAAGGAGGCCCTCCAGCAGCTGCCGGAGGACTTCCGCCTGGCGGTCTACCTCGCCGACGTCGAGGGCTTCGCCTACAAGGAGATCGCCGAGATCATGGGCACCCCCATCGGCACGGTGATGTCCCGCCTGCACCGCGGTCGCCGGGGGCTGCAGAAGCTGCTGGCCGACTACGCACGGGAGCGCGGCTTCGTCCGCGCCGGCGCCGGGGAGGGGGCGACGCAGTCGTGAGCGAGGACCGTGGCGAGCCCATCGAGATCAACTCCTGCGACGACGTCCTGTCCCACGTCTTCGAGTTCCTCGACCACGAGACCGACGACGCCCGGCGCGACGTGATCGCCGAGCACCTCGAGGACTGCTCGCCCTGCCTGCGCCAGTTCGGCATCGAGCAGGAGTTCAAAGCGCTGGTCCGCCGCCGGTGCGGTGGGGACGCCCCGCCGCCCGGGCTGCGCGACCGGATCAAGTTCCAGCTGACCACGGTCGCCTTCGAGGAGGACGGCACGCAGGTCAGCGTCGAGAAGCTGACGGTGGAGCACACGCAGGAGCGCCCCACCGCCTGACGACGACAGCAGCGCCCCACCGCCCGAGGCGGTGGGGCGCTGCTGTCGTCTGCGCAGGGTGGCCTGTCGTCAGGCGGTGCTCCCGGCCTGTGCTCAGGCGTTCCACCCTTGCGTGACTCCGCGCCCTGGTCGCGCCTCACTCGCTGGCGCTCGTTCGATGCTCCCAGGGCTGTCGTCACGCGTTGGGCCGCTTGCCGTGGTTGGCCTTGTTCCCCTTGCGGGAGCGCCGCTTGCGTCCACGCTTGGACATCGCTGCCCTCCTCTCCTCATCGCCGGTACGGGCCCGTGCCGGGCCCTCGGTGCCGCCGGGCACCCGGGGACCCGCGCGTGGGCGGTACCGGGGGACCGGTCAAGCTGACGCCTCCCAGCCTCTCACGCCCGCGCGCGGCGCCTCCCCTGTGGCGGGGGAACGGGGCGGCGGGTCAGGCTGTGAGTGGCACATCGCACCACTGGGGAGGGCCGGCACGGTGGCACAGGTCGGGATCGAGAGCGTGCTCGTGGCGGGCCGGGGGCCGGCGGCGTGCGCGGTGGTGGCGGCCTGCTCCCGGCTGGAGGTCAAGGCGGTCGCCGTCCACTCCGAGGCCGACCGCTCCGCCCGGCACGTCCGGCTGGCCGACGACGCGGTCCTGCTGGGGCCGGCGCCGGCCGCGGAGTCCTACCTGGCCGTCGACCGCATCGTGGAGGCCGCGCGCCGCAGCGGGGTGTCCGCGGTGCTCCCGGTGCCGCCGGCCCTCGCTGGCAACGCCCGGCTGGCCGGTGCGGTCGTCGCCGCCGGCCTCACCTGGGTCGGTCCCTCCGCCGCGGTGCTGGAGCGGCTGGGCGGCGACGGCGTGGAGCCGGCCAGCGAGCGCGGGTTCCTCGCCTGGGTCACCGACTCCGGCCTGCACCACACGACCGCGGTCTCCCGCGACCGCGCGGCCGGCATCGCCCGGGTCTCCTGGACGCCGGACGAGCCGGTCGAGTTGCCGGCGGCCGCCAAGCGGCTGGCCGAGGTGGGCTGGCGCGGGCTGGTGACGGTCGGCATCGACCCCGACGGCGAGCTGGCGGAGGTGGCCGCGGGCTTCTCCCTCGACATGGCCGTCCTGGAACGCGCGCACGGGGTGGACGCCGTCGAGCTCGCCCTGCGCAGCGCCGTCGGTGGCCGCGCCGCGGCGGACCCCGGCCCGGGGCGGGCGCCGCGCAAGGCCGTCGCCGTCCAGCTGCGCTCGACGCTGCCCCCGGGGCAGGCGGGCCGGGTGACCGGCCGGCTGCCCGACTCCGGCCGGCGCCGGGGCGGGGCGGACGGGGTCGAGGTCGTGGCCGTGAGCGGCTACGACCCCGGCGACCGGCTCGACGGCTGGTACGACGCCCTGCTGGCCACGGTGAGCGCCAGCGGGCCCGACACCGCCACCGCGGCGCGGGCCGCCAGCGACGTCCTCACCGGTCTGCCGGAGACGGGGGTACCGCACGACGGCCCGGAGATCTGCCCGGTCCTCGACCGGCTGGCCGACGGCTCCACGCCGGGAGGCTGACCGCCCCGGCCTGCGTGCTTGGATGGGCGCAGGTCAGCGAGGGAGGTGCCGGTGGCGGTCGAGGAGATCCACGCCGAGATGGTGTCGAGCGTCTGGAAGGTGCTCGTGCAGCCGGGCAGCGAGGTGGCCGCGGGCGACACCCTGGTGATCCTCGAGTCGATGAAGATGGAGATCCCGGTCCTGACCGAGCGGGCCGGCACGGTGCGCGAGCTGCACGTCGTCGAGGGCGAGGTGCTCCAGGAGGGCGACCTCATCGCCACCGTGGGCTGAGGCGCTACAACTCGAGCGCGCAGACCATCAGGTCGACCCCGGGCGCCGGTGACCAGTCCCGGGCCGGGAGCCGGGTGAAGCCCAGCCGCGCGTAGAGCCGGTGGGCCGCGGTCATCCGCGGGTCCGTGGAGAGCACCATCCGCCGCTTCCCGGCCGCGCGCGCCCGCTGCAGGCAGGTGGTGACCAGCAGGGCGCCGACGCCCTGTCCCTGGGCCGCCGGGTCCACGACCAGCATCCGGAACGCGGCCTCCTCGTCGGACTCGGTGATCTCGCCGAAGTCGCCGTCGAGCACCAGCGCCACGCTGCCCACGACCTCGCCCCCGGCGTCCCGGGCCACCAGCAGCTGTGCGCGGGAGGCGCGACCGGCGACGTCGGCCAGCACGCGGCCGTACTCCGGTGAGGCCAGCCCTCCGCCGACGTAGACGTCGACGGTCAGCTGCGCGATGCGCGCGAAGTCACCGGGGACGGCGTCCTCGACGGTCACGGCGGGGGCGTCGGTGCGGGAGACCACGCCCCGAGCCTAGGGGCGGCCCTCCTGCAGGGGCCCGACGCGAGCTCGCGAGCGTTCGGGGGGCAGGAGGGTCCTTCTAGGCTCGGCTCACGATGAGCAGCCTCTCCGAACGCCTCACCCGGGGCGCCGCCTCCGCCCCCGCCCAGGTCGACCACGCCCGCCGGCTGGTCGCCGACTGGCAGCTGCTGGCCGACCTCTCCTTCGCCGACCTCACGCTCTGGGTGCCGCTGCCGACCGGCGCGTGGTGGTGCGTGGCGCAGGTGCGGCCGCTGACCGCTCCCACCAGCCAGCCGGAGGACCTCGTCGGCTCGGAGCTGCAGGGCCCTCCCGCGGAGCCGTTCGAGGTCGCCCACCGGGAGGGGCGCCCGGTCACCGAGGGCGAGCCGGACTGGTCGGGGGTGGCCCCGCGGCGCCGTGAGGTGATCCCGGTCCGGCACGACGGCGTCGTGGTCGCCGTCCTCGCGCGGGACACCAACCTGGCGGTGACCCGGGCGCCGTCCACGCTGGAGCTGACCTATCTCGACATCGCCGCGGACCTGTGCCTCATGGTCTCCGCGGGCACCTTCCCGCCCGAGAAGCTGCTGGACGCCGAGCTGAGCCCGCGGGTGGGTGACGGCCTGGTGCGCCTCGACGCCACCGGCTCCGCGGTCTACGCCAGCCCCAACGCGCTGTCGGCGTACCGCCGCATGGGCGTCACCGGGGACGTCGTCGGGTCGGACCTGGCCCGGCTCACCCGCGACGCGGCCGCTGACCGGGTGGCGGGGGAGACGGTGGTGGCGGGCATCCGTGCCGCCGTCGCCGGGCGGTTCCCCGACCCGATGGACGTCGAGGGGCAGGCCGCCACGATGCTGGTGCGGGCGCTGCCGCTGCAGGCCCCGGGCGGTGAGGAGGGCGCGCTGGTGCTCGTGCGCGACGTCACCGACGTCCGGCGCCGGGACCGCGCGCTGCTCACCAAGGACGCCACCATCCGCGAGATCCACCACCGCGTGAAGAACAACCTGCAGACGGTGGCCGCGCTGCTGCGGCTGCAGGCGCGGCGGATGACGGTGCCCGCGGCCCGGGAGGCGTTGGAGGAGTCGGTGCGCCGGGTGTCGTCCATCGCCGTGGTGCACGAGACGCTGGCCGGCAGCCGGGAGGACGTCGTCGACGTCGACGACGTCCTCGACCAGGTGCTGCCGATGCTGGGCGACCTGACCTCGGTCGGCCCCGCGGCCCGCACCCGCCGCGTGGGCCAGTTCGGCGAGCTGCCGGCGGTGGCGGCGACCCCGCTGGTGCTGGCGGTGACCGAGCTGCTGCACAACGCCGCCGAGCACGCGTTCCCGGAAGGCCGGCCCGGCACCATCGAGCTGGTGGCCGAGCGCGACGGGGAGGACCTGGTCGTGCGGGTGCGCGACGACGGGCGCGGCCTGCCCGACGACTTCGACGTCGCCGCCAGCGACGGGCTGGGGCTGCAGATCGTGCGCACGCTCGTCACCACCGAGCTGGGCGGGTGCCTGCGCATGGGCGGGTGGCCCACCGGGAGCCCGGGCACCGAGGTCGTGCTGACGCTGCCCGGAGCCGGCCGGCTCCGGCGCTGAACGGCCGCGAGGCCGGACCGGGGGATCCGGACCGGCCTCGCGACGGTTCAGTACTGCGGCGGCGCCGTGCGGGGAGCCCGGACGCCGTGGTGCGGTGTGATCAGGCGGTGCGGACCCGGGTGCGAGCCTGGCGCCGCTTGAGCGCGCGCCGCTCGTCCTCGGACAGCCCACCCCAGACGCCGGAGTCCTGACCCGAGCGCAGGGCCCAGTCCAGGCAGGACTCGACGACCGGGCAACGCCGGCACACACCCTTTGCCTGCTCGATCTGGCCGAGGGCCGGACCGGTCGTCCCGATGGGGAAGAACAGCTCCGGGTCCTCGTCGCGGCAGAGCGCGCGGTGGCGCCAGTCCATGGCGGTGTTCTCCTCGATGTCGTCTACGGTGTGGTGCATCAGTCGCCGGCCTCGGACCGTTCCGCAGGCCGGCACCGGGATTGGCCAGCGCCATGGCACAGCGACTTCGTGCATTTGTTACCGACAGGTTGCTTTCCAGCCGCGATGTTTTCACGGCGTGGGGGCCTGTCAAGCAGATCGAGGGCTTCGGTCGACCCCTCGTGAGCAAGCTCACCACGGGCATGCTAGGTGCGCCACTCGACCTGACCATCCCGCGGTCTCGACGTTGACAACCCTCGCCCGGCGTGCCTGAAGACGCAGGTCACACCGGCAATTCCGAGAACGGCCGGTTCAGGCGACGTCGTTCACCGGTCGCCTCCCGCCCCCGGTCCGCTCCTCGCTCGCCGGCGCTCGCTGCGATGCTCCCGGCGTCAGGCGACGACGCGTAGGGCGGACGGGACGCTGCACACGCGCAGCCCCGTCGCCGTCCCCAGGTGGTCGCCGTCGACCTGCCACCCCTGCGGCCGCTGCGCGGTGACGGTCAGCCCCGGCAGGTCGTGCCGTCGGTGCACGCCGCGCCCGCGGGCGTCGGGCCGGGCGGCGAGCACCTGGCGCACGTGGTGCAGCATCCGGAGCACCCCCATGCGGCCCATGGCGAAGACGTCCAGCCCGGTGTCGAAGGAGGCCTCCGGGCTCGGGTTCACCGCCCGCGCGCCGAGGTAGGTCCACGGCGAGACGTTGGAGACCAGGCAGAGGAACACCTCGTCCAGGGGCGGTTCCCCGGGGAGCTCGAGGGTCATCGGCGGACGCCGCCGCTCCCGCCCCAGGACGAACGCGCTGGTCGCCTCCACCACGTACAGCGCGCCGGTGGACCGCCGTCCCCGCGCCCGGTGCGCCTCCACCCGGCCGATGACGTCGGCGTCGAAGCCCAGGCCGGCGCTGAAGGCGAACCAGCGGGGCTCGGACCACCCCGGGTGGGCCGCGGCCCCCGCATCGGCGGCCCGCTGCGCCTGCGCGGGGTCGGGCAGCGCGACCGGTGCGCCGGTGGCGCCGCGGGCGCTGGCGGTTCCCAGGGAGATGCGGCGGGTGCGCCCGGCCCGCAGGGAGGCGGTGACCTCCGCAGCCGCCGTCACCGGGTCGCGGGAGCGCCCCAGGGCGCGTGAGAAGACGTTCGTCGAGCCGCCCGGGACGACGGCGAGCGGCGGCAGGTCATCGCCCGGCCCGTCGTGCAGGAGGCCGTTGACGACCTCGTTGACCGTGCCGTCCCCGCCGAGGGCGACGACGACGTCGACGCCGTCGGCGCAGGCCTGCCGGCCCAGTTCGGTCCCGTGGCCGCGGTGGGTCGTCTCGGCCAGGTCCACCTTGAGGTCGCCGCCGAGGACGCCGAGGACGTCGTCGCGGACGCTGCGGTTGGTCGTCGTCGCCGCGGGGTTGGCCACCACGAGCGCACGCATGACCGCCAGGTTAGCCAGGCCCGCGCCGGCTCCCCGGCAGGCGCAGGCCGACGCGGCAGGCGAGGGGGCCGCCCGGCCGCGGCGCGTACCCTCGCGGCCGTGACGGAGGAGGCGGGAGCGCGGCCCCCGAGACAGCACCGGCTGGCCGAGCGGCTGCTCGGCGGGGCCGCGGAGCCGTCGGCGCCGCGCCCGGCCCGGCGGACCGAGGCGCCGGGAGCCGTCCGACGCGCGGCACTGGTCGTCGCCGTGGAGGCCGCCGCGCTCGGCGTCGTCGCGCTGGTGCTGCTCTACCTGACGGCCACCTCGGACCCCGACAGCGTGGGCCGGGCCCTCGCCGAGGTGGTCTACGTCGGTTTCTTCGCCGTCCTGCTCGGCGCGGCGGCCATCGGGCTGTGGCGGGTGTCGGGCTGGGCCCGCGGGCCGGTGGTGGCGCTCCAGGTGCTGCTGGGCCTGTTCGGGTACTTCTCGGCGTTCGAGTGGGGCGGCCCGTGGGTGGGCGTCCCGCTGCTGGTCCTCGTGGCGCTCGAGCTGTGGCTGCTGGCCACGCCGGAGGCGCGGCTGGCCTTCTCCGACCGCTGAGGGTCAGACCAGGTCGACGACGTCGGCGATCGAGTCCAGGACCCGCCCCGGCCGGAACGGGAACCGCGCCACGTCGGTGGCCCGGGTGGAGCCGGTGAGCACCAGGATCGTCTCCAGCCCGGCCTCGATGCCGGCGACGACGTCGGTGTCCATGCGGTCGCCGATCATCACCGTCGACTCCGAGTGCGCGGCGATCCGGTTCATCGCGCTGCGGAACATCATCGGGTTCGGCTTGCCGACGAAGTAGGGCTCCGCCCCGGTCGCCTTGGTGATCATCGCCGCCACCGAGCCCGTGGCCGGCAGCGGGCCCTCGGGGGAGGGGCCGGTGACGTCGGGGTTGGTCGCGATGAAGCGCGCGCCGCGCCCCACCAGCCGGATGGCCCGGGTGATCGCCTCGAAGGAGTAGGTGCGGGTCTCCCCGAGGACGACGTAGTCGGGGTCGGTGTCGGTGAGGGTGTAGCCGGCCTCGTACAGCGCCGTGGTCAGCCCGGCCTCGCCGATGACGTAGGCCGAGCCGCCGGGCAGCTGGGTGGCGAGGAAGTCGGCCGTCGCCAGTGCCGAGGTCCAGATGGACTCCTCGGGCACGTCCAGGCCGGAGCGGGAGAGCCGGGCCGCCAGGTCCCGCGGGGTGAAGATCGAGTTGTTGGTGAGGACGAGGAATCGGCGTCCCCGCTCGACCAGCCGCTGCAGGAACTCCGCGGCGCCGGGCAGCGCGTTGCCCTCGTGCACCAGGACGCCGTCCATGTCGGTGAGCCAGCACTCGGCCGGCCGGCGCTCGGTGGCCGGGTGGGCGCGGGTGTCGGCCGGCCCGCTCACCGCAGCCGCCGGTCGGCGGCGAAACCGGAGAGGGCCTCGTCGGTGAGCCGGAAGACCGTCCACTCGTCCATGGGAACCGCGCCGGCACCCTTGTAGAAGTCGATCGACGGGGTGTTCCAGTCCAGCACCGACCACTCCAGCCGGCTGTAGCCGCGCTCGACGCACACCTCGGCGAGGGTGCGCAGCAGTTCGCGCCCCAGGCCGCTGCCGCGGTGCTGCGGCTGGACGTAGAGGTCCTCGAGGTAGATGCCGTGCGTGCCGCGCCAGGTGGAGAAGTTGAGGAACCACAGCGCCATGCCGACGACCTGGCCACCGGCCTCGGCGACGTGGCCGGACAGCCGCGGGGAGTCGCCGAACAGGGCGGCGCTCAGCTGCTCCTCGGTCAGCCGGACCTCGTGCGCGGCCTTCTCGTACTCGGCGAGCTCCCGGACCAGGCCGACCACGGCCGGGACGTCGTCGGGGCGGATGGGCCGCACGCTCATGTGAGGAGCTCCTTGAGGCGGGTGGGCACGAGGCGGGACAGCGGGGACAGCAGCGGCACGAGGACCGGCGCCAGCAGGTAGCCGTAGGCCAGCACGCAGCCGGTGACCACGGGCGCCAGTGCGAAGCCGACGACGATCGCCAGCGCGGCGGCGACCAGCCCGTAGGGCTTCCCGCTCTTCGGGCTGACCAGCGAGCGGAACGAGCGGAACCGGATGTTGCTCACCATGAGCAGCGCCGGCACGGCGACGATGAGCAGCACCCACAGCCGGTCGCGGCCGTTCATCTGGTCACCGAAGGCGAACACCGAGGCCAGGACGACGCCGGCGGCACCGGGGCTGGGCATGCCGGTGAAGTACCGCTTGTCGGCGGTGGGGTCGATCGTCGTGTTGAAGCGGGCCAGCCGGATGGCGGCGCAGGCCACCCACAGGAAGCAGACGATCCAACCGAGGGGGTCCCACTCGTCGCGGCCCTCGGAGAACAGCGTGAACGCCAGCAGGGCGGGGGCCAGGCCGAAGGAGACGAGGTCGGCCAGCGAGTCGAACTGCAGGCCGAAGGGGGTGACCGCGCCGACCAGCCGGGCCACCGCGCCGTCGGTGATGTCGAAGACCACCGACAGGCCGACCAGGACCGCCGCGAGGGTGTACTGCCCGCGGATCGACACCAGGATCGCGGCGAAGCCGCACATCATGTTGGCGAGGGTGAACAGGCTGGGCAGGGTGGCCAGGGCCCGACGACGGGTGCCGCGCACCGAGCCGCGGACGAACTCGACGGTGGCCGTGCGCCGGGTCTGCGGAGGCCGGTGGCCGGACGCTGAGCTGGGCATGGGGCGACTCCTCAGCCGGCCGCGGGCCACCGGGCGATGACGGTCTCGCCGCCCCGCACCCGCTGCCCCGTGCGGACGGTGATCGTGCACTCCCGCGGGACGAAGACGTCCATCCGGGAGCCGAACTTCATCAGACCCATCCGCTCGCCGGTCGCCAGCCGCTGCCCGACGCCGGTGCGGGTCACGATGCGCCGGGCGAGGACCCCGACGATCTGCCGGAACACCACGGTGCGGTCGCCGTCGCGCAGCCACAGCTCGCTGCGCTCGTTCCGGTGCGCGGACTCCTTGCGGTAGGCGGCGAGGAAGCTGCCCTTGCGGTAGGAGCTCTCCACGACCTCCCCGCGGTACGGGGAGCGGTTCACGTGCACGTCGACGACCGACAGGAAGACGCTGACCTGCTGCCAGTCCCCGTCGGGCGCGACGCCCTCCTGCGGCTCCCCGGCGACCATCACCACGCCGTCGGCGGGCGAGACGACGTCGTCGGGGTCCGGCGGCCGGACGTCGCAGCGCCGGTCGGGGTCGCGGAAGAACAGGGCCATGTAGGCGGCCAGGCCGACCAGCGGCCAGGCCGCGACCCGGAGCCCGCGTCGTCCGGTGGCCCGCCCCGCGGCGGTGAGCAGGGCGGCGGGGGCCAGTGGCCCGGTGATGAAGGGCCACCCGGCCGGGTCGATGCGCATCGTGGTCAAACGGTACCGGGACGCACCCGGCGTCACCCGGGGGCGGCAGGAGGGGAGACGCGCGCGGGATCGGCGCCGTGCTCGCTGCTGCGCGCCCGGAGCGGGCCGCCGTACCAGTCCAGGCACAGCATCGTCGCGTCGTCCTTCAGGTCGTGACCCGTGGCGCCGAGGACGGCGGCGCCCAGGGCGTGCACGACCTCCCGCGGGTGCAGGTCGGCGGTGGCGGCGAGCGTGGCGGCGACGTCGAGGCTGGCGGCGTTGCGCTCCTGCATGCCGTCGGTGAGGAAGACGATGCGGTCACCCGGCTCCAGCGGGAGGGGCTGGACGGTGAACGACCCGCCCGGCTGGACGCCGAACGGCGGGTCGATCGCCAGCGGGACCTCGCTGACCCGGCCGTTGCGCAGCCGGAGCGGGAAGGGGTGGCCGGCGTTGACGATGCGGGCGGTGCCGGTGTGCAGGTCCACGCGCACCAGCTGCCCGGTGACGAACTGGCCGGGGGCGGCGTTCTCGGCCAGCGAGTCGCTGGCGTACCGGGCCTGCTCGGCCAGGTCCAGGCCGCGACGCCGGCCGTTGCGCAGGCTGCCGACCAGCAGCGTGGCGAGGAGGGCCGCCGGCACCTGGTGGCCCACGGCGTCGGTGATCGACAGCTGCAGGACGTCGCGGTCGAGGGTGTAGTCGAAGGTGTCCCCGCCCACGGAGCTGGCCGGCTCCATCCAGCCGGCCAGGGTGAACTGCGCGGCCTCGCAGCTGTAGGCGGCCGGGAGCAGACGACGCTGGATCTCGGCGGCCAGGGTGAAGGGCGTGGAGCGCATGCCCCACTCGAAGACGTCGGTGTGCCGGCGGGCGGCGATGACGGCGTAGGCCAGCGCGTGCGCGGCGCTGCGAACCTGCTGCACGACCTGCGGTGTGGGCGCCTCGGGCAGGAGCAGCTCGACGAGGCCGATCGCGTCGCCGCGGTCGGTCACGGGGACCAGGGCCCGGTACAGCTCCCCCTCGAGGCGCACGTCGAGCTGCTGCGAGCGCAGCACCTGCTCGAAGACGCTGCCCTCGAGCGGCACGGTCTCGGCCCGCTCCGCCGCGTGGGTGCGAGCCCCGGCGACCGGCCCGGAGGAGGACAACCGGACCACGGCCCGGCCGCTGAAGTCGGCGATCAGGAAGCTGACCGCGGTCGCGCCCACCTGCTCGGCGAGGGCGTCGGCGACGGCCTCGACCGCCTCGATGGGTGCGGCGTCCTCGACCCGCTGGAGCAGTGCCCCGACGTCGATCGGAGACCTCCTCGTGTGACTCGTGCGGGGACCGTCGGGGTGGTGCCCCGTCATCGGACCGGCACCCGCCGGCGTGGGGTGGCAGACGGCAACGGCGCCGGCCGGCGGGGAAGCCCGTCGGTCGGCGCCGTTGCCCGGGGAGAGGTCAGGCCGCGGCCTTGGTCTCCCAGAAGATCTTGTCGATCTCGGCGATGTAGTCGAGCAGCTTCTGGCCCTCGGCGGGGTCCATGCTGCCCTTGCCGCCGGCGGCGCCGGCCTGCTTGGTCGCCTTGTTGAACAGCTCGTGCAGCTGCGGGTACTTCTCGAAGTGCGGGGGCTTGAAGTAGTCGGTCCACAGCACCCACAGGTGGTGCTTGACCAGGTCGGAGCGCTGCTCCTTGATCAGGATCGCCCGGGTGCGGAACGCCGGGTCCTCGTTGGCCTGGTACTTCTCCTGGATCGCCTTGACGGACTCCGCCTCGATGCGGGCCTGGGCCGGGTCGTACACGCCGCAGGGGAGGTCGCAGTGCGCGGTGGCCTCCACGGCGGAGAACATGCGGAAACGCATGGACTTGCCCTCCGGGTCTCGTGGGTCGTTTCGTCTGCGACCCTACTCCCGGTGAACGACGACGACAGGCCCGACGCCGGGCGCCCGGGCACGGTCCCGTCGCTGGTCACGCCCTGGGTCATGGCCCGCGTCGCCGGCCCGTCGATGTCCCCGACGGTGCGGCACGGCGACCGGCTGCTCGTGCGCCGCGTCGACGCCGCCGGCACGGTGGGCGCCGGCGACGTCGTCCTGGCCCGGTTCCCGTCCCGCCCGGAGCTCCTCGTGGTCAAGCGGGTGCGCCGGGAGGTGCCCGGCGGGCACTGGGTCGAGGGGGACAACCCGCTCGTCGCCGACGACAGCCGGGTGTTCGGTCCGGCGGTCGTCGTGGGCCGGGTCGTCGGCCGCCTGTGGCCGCGCCCGGGGCGGCTGGGGTCAGCGCCCGTCGCGTAGCTGCGCGTACCGCGCGGTGCACTCCTCCCAGGTCGGCAGCAGCCCCTGCTGGCGCGCCTGCTCCAGGGTGGGCGCCTGCTGGTCCTTGGCGGAGAGCTCGAACTCCACGTCGGCCGGCCAGGGCAGCCCCAGCGCCGGGTCGAGCGGGTGGATGCCGAACTCGCGGGCGGGGTCGTAGCCGCTGGACACCAGGTAGGTCACCGAGCTGGCGTCGGCGAGGGAGACGAAGGCGTGGCCGAGCCCCTCGGCCAGGTACACCGCCCGCGGCCGGTCGCTGTCCAGGACGACGGCGTCGTGCGCGCCGAACGTCGGGGAGCCGACCCGGACGTCGACGACGACGTCGAGCACCTGGCCCGCCGGGCAGTACACGTACTTGGCCTGCCCGGGCGGCACGAGCGCGAAGTGGACGCCGCGCAGCACCCCGCGGGCGGAGACGCTGTGGTTGGCCTGGGCGAGGTGCAGGCCGAACCCGAGGGCCCCGGAGAGGACGTCGGCGCGGTACCACTCGGTGAACCGGCCGCGGGCGTCCCCGTGGGGGACCAGGTCCAGGACGTAGGCGTCGCGCACGGCGAGTTCGCGGATCTGCACGGAGCGAACCGTAGTCATGCGGCGGACGGCGTCCGGTCTACGCTGCCGTGTCCATGGGCGGAACCCAGCATCCCGAGACCTCCGCTCCCCCCGCGGGGAGCCCCGACCGATTCGCCGACGACCCGGCGTTCGCGGTCCACGAGGGCGGGAAGCTGGCGGTACGCCCCACCCGGTCCATCGACTCCGTCGCGGACCTCGCGCTCACCTACACACCCGGCGTCGCCCGGGTCTCCAGCGCGATCGCCGTGGAGCCGGCGCTCGCGCGGCGGTTCACCTGGGCGCCGCGCGTGGTCGCCGTGGTCTCCGACGGCACCGCCGTCCTCGGCCTGGGCGACATCGGGCCGGCCGCCGCGCTGCCGGTCATGGAGGGCAAGGCCTGCCTGTTCAGCGAGTTCGCCGGGCTGTCGTCGGTGCCGGTGGTGCTGTCGACCACCGACGTCGACGCCATCGTCGAGACGGTGGCCGCGATCGCGCCGTCATTCGGGGGGATCAACCTCGAGGACATCAGCGCCCCGCGCTGCTTCGAGATCGAGGAGCGGCTGCGGGACCGGCTGGACATCCCGGTCATGCACGACGACCAGCACGGGACGGCGATCGTCGTCCTGGCCGCGCTGCGCAACGCAGCGCGCGTCGTCGGACGGGAGATCGGCGACCTGCGGGGCGTCGTCGCCGGGGCCGGGGCGGCCGGGATCGCCTGCACCAAGATCCTGCTCGAGGCCGGCATCGGCGACATCGCCGTGGCCGACTCCCGGGGGGTGCTGCACGTGGGCCGCGACGACCTCACGCCGATCAAGCGGTGGGTCGCGGAGAACACCAACCGCGCCGGCTACGCGGGCACGATGATCGGCGCGCTGGAAGGGGCCGACGTCTACCTGGGGCTGTCCGGCGGGTCCGTGCCGGAGTCGGCGATCGCCTCGATGGCCGACGGCTGCATCGTGTTCTCCCTGGCCAACCCGATCCCCGAGGTGGACCCGGAGATGGCGGCCCGGTACGCGGCGGTGGTCGCCACCGGGCGCAGCGGCGAACCGAACCAGATCAACAACGTGCTCGCCTTCCCCGGCGTGTTCCGCGGGGCCATCGACGCCGGGGCCACCTCGATCACCGAGGAGATGAAGCTGGCGGCCGCGACCGCGATCGCCGACGTGGTGGGCGACGAGGTGCGCGCCGACTACGTCGTCCCCAGCCCGCTGGACCGGCGGGTCGCCGAGGCGGTGGCGGCCGCGGTGGCGGCCACCGCACGGGAGCAGGGCGTCACGCGCTGAGGGAGGACCCCCGTGCGGTCGTCCGCACGGGGGTCGCGCTCAGAGCAGTCCGCGCAGGTCCTGCAGCCAGGGGTCGACCGCCGTCCGGACGCCGGTGTTGGCATAGAGGCACCACAGCGTGACGACGACGAACGCCGGCGCCAGGACCGCCGTCTCCAGGAACGTCCCGGTGCGCAGCGGGGTCAGCGCCAGCCGGCAGCGCCGGACCAGCCACACCAGCGGCACGGGCACGCCCTGGGTGGTGATCGCGTCGCCGGCGATGTGGGTGAGCACGCCCAGGGCGACCGCCCACGGCAGCCAGGCCGGTTGTGGCATGTGCTCCAGCAGCAGCCAGGCCGCGCCCCAGGACAGCACCAGGTTGCCGACGACGGTGTTCTCCGCCCGGCCGGGGATGACGAAGTGCAGCGCCCGCAGCGCCAGCCCGACGGCCAGGCTCATGAGCAGCAGGCTGGACCAGAAGGCGTTGGCCGCGGCGAGCGCGAGGGCGCCGAACGCGACGGGGGCCAGGACGGCGTCGTGGGTGCCCCAGCGGTGGCCCTGGGCCAGCCGGCCGATCGCGCCCGAGGGCACGTCCGTGACCGGACCCCACATGTCCGAGACCGTGGAGCCGCTGTGGTCCAGGTCGGGCAGCATCGACATCCCGCCGACGGCGGCGATCCACGCGACCTGGGCGACGGGGCCCTCCACCGGTGCCCACGGGAGTGTCGCGGCTCCGGCGGCCAGCCCGGACAGGGCGTGCGAGTGACCGAGCACGCACGAAGCGTGCCGCCGTCTGTGCCGTCAGCGGGGGATCCGGCCGCCCGGGCGTGTCGGTCGGGTCAGGGCTTCCAGGCCATCAGCACGGCCACGGCGACCAGGAGCAGGGAGACCACGCCCGAGCCGGCGGCGATGCGGCCGTAGAGCGCCGTGGCGGGCCGCCCCTGGGCGAGCTCGGCCGCCGCGCGGGTCAGCGACGGGACGACCAGCACGAGGCTTCCCACGAGGGCGAGCAGGTACAGCACGATCGACAGCCACAGCCAGGTCCGCGACAGCGGGATGTCCTCGACGCCGGAGACGCCGAAGCCGAACACGGCCACCGCCAGCGAGGCCCAGGTGAACACCTTCGTCGAACGGGTCAGCAGTCCGACCGCGGGGGCGTTGCCGGCCCGCAGCGCGCGCAGGGCGGTCTGCGGGAGCAGGGCCATCGGCCCGATGAGGAAGACGGCGCTGACGACGTGCAGGACGGCGAGGACGGTGCCCATGCCCCCACGCTAGGAGACCCCGGCCGCCAGTCCTCACGACACGGCCGTTGAGGAGCGATCAGTCGTCTTCGTCGTCGTCCGTGCCGCCGCGGGCCAGCCAGGTGGCCAGGCGCTCGACCGGCACCTCGAAGTCCGGGTGCTGGTCGACGAAGGCCTGCATCTGGTCCGCGAGCCAGGCGAGGGTGACCTGCTCCTCGCCCCGCCGGTCGGCGAGCTCCTCGAGACCCCGGTCGGTGAAGTACACGCAGCAGAACCTACGACGCCCGGCCACCGACTGGGTCGGCGGCCGGGCGTCGGCGGGGTACGGGGTGGCTCAGCGGGCGAAGGCGTCCGCGACGAGCTGCCGCTGCTCCGCCTCGTGGACCTTGGCCGAGCCGACGGCCGGGCTGGCCGAGGCGCGGCGGCTGACCCGGCGCAGGTTGCGGCCGGCCGGCAGGTGCTCGGGCAGGTTGACCGCCATGAACTGCCAGGCGCCCATGTTCGCCGGCTCCTCCTGCACCCAGACGACGTCCGAGGCGTTCGGGTACCGCTCCAGGGCCTGGGCGATCTGCTCGGCCGGCAGCGGGTAGAGCTGCTCGACCCGCACGACCGCGACGTCGGCGGTGCCCTCGGACTCACGCTGGGCGAGCAGGTCGTAGGCGACCTTGCCGCTGCACAGCAGCACCCGGCGGACGGCGGCGTCGTCGAGCGGGTCGCCCCCGACGCCCGGGTCGGGCAGCACCGGGCGGAAGGTCTCCTCGGTGAAGTCCGCGACCGGGCTGACGGCGGCCTTGGCCCGCAGCAGCGACTTCGGCGTGAACACGACCAGGGGCCGGTGCACGTCCGACAGCGCCTGGCGGCGCAGCAGGTGGAAGTAGTTCGCCGGCGTCGAGCAGTTGGCGACGGTCATGTTGTTCTCCGCCGACAGCTGCAGGAAGCGCTCGATGCGGCCGCTGGAGTGGTCCGGCCCCTGACCCTCGAGGCCGTGCGGCAGCAGCAGGACGACGCCGGACCGCTGGCCCCACTTGGCCTCGCCCGAGCTGATGTACTCGTCGATGACCATCTGGGCGCCGTTGACGAAGTCGCCGAACTGGGCCTCCCAGAGCACCAGCGCCTTCGGGTTGGCCAGCGAGTAGCCGTACTCGAAGCCCAGCGCCGCGTACTCGCTGAGCAGCGAGTCGTAGACGAAGAACTTCGCCTGCTCCTCGGACAGGTGGGCCAGCGGCGTGTACTCCGCGGCGGTCTCCCGGTCGATGAGCACCGAGTGGCGCTGCACGAAGGTGCCGCGGCGGGAGTCCTGGCCGGCCAGCCGGACCGGGATGCCCTGCATGAGCAGCGACCCGAAGCCGAGCAGCTCGCCCATGGCCCAGTCGATGCCGCCCTCGCTCACCATCGCCGCGCGCCGCTCCAGCAGCCGCTGGAGCTTCGGGTGGACGGTGAAGTCCTGGGGCAGCGAGACGTGCGCGTCGCCGATCGCCTTGAGCACCTCGGTGCTGATCGCGGTGGCGACGGTGCTCGACTCCTGGGCCGGCTGGTCCATGGCCGGCTGCGCCTTCGGGGTCTCCTGGGTGTCGTGGGTCTCGGCGAAGGCGCGCTCCAGCTGCCCGCGGTAGTCCTTGAGCGCCTCCTCGGCCTCGGCCAGCGTGATGTCCCCGCGGCCGATGAGCGCCTCGGTGTAGAGCTTCCGGACCGAGCGCTTGCGGTCGATGATGTCGTACATCAGCGGCTGGGTCATCGACGGGTCGTCGCCCTCGTTGTGCCCGCGACGGCGGTAGCACACCAGGTCGATGACGACGTCCTTCTTGAACTCCTGCCGGTACTCCACCGCCAGCCGGGCCACCCGCACGCAGGCCTCGGGGTCGTCGCCGTTCACGTGGAAGATGGGCGCGCCGATCATCCGCGCGACGTCGGTGGAGTAGAGGCTCGAGCGCGACTGGGCCGGGCTCGTGGTGAAGCCGACCTGGTTGTTGATGACGACGTGCACGGTGCCGCCGGTGCGGTAGCCACGCAGCTGCGAGAGGTTCAGCGTCTCGGCGACGACACCCTGACCGGCGAACGCCGCGTCACCGTGCAGCAGGACCGGCAGGACGGTGAAGCCCTGCTCGCCCTTGTCGATCATGTCCTGCTTGGCCCGCGCGATGCCCTCGAGGACGGGGTTGACCGTCTCCAGGTGCGACGGGTTGCTGGCCAGCGAGACGGCGATCTCGGCGTCCGGCCGGAACGGGTTGCTGAACGTGCCCTCGGCGCCGAGGTGGTACTTGACGTCGCCGGAGCCCTGGACGGTGCCGGGGTCGATGTTGCCCTCGAACTCGCCGAAGATCTTGGCGTAGCTCTTGCCCAGCACGTTGGCCAGCACGTTGAGGCGGCCGCGGTGGGCCATGCCGATCGCGACCTCGTCGAGCTCGTGGTCGGTGCCGGCGATGAGGACCTCGTCCAGCAGCGGGATGACCGACTCGCCCCCCTCGAGGCTGAACCGTTTCTGCCCGACGTACTTGGTCTGCAGGAAGGTCTCGAACGCCTCGGCGGCGTTCAGCCGGCCCAGGATGTGCTTCTGCTTGTCACGGTCGGGCTGGTCGGCCTTGAGCTCGACGCGCTTCTGGATCCACTCGCGCTCTTCGGGGTCGGTGATGTGCATGTACTCCACGCCGACGGTGCGGCAGTAGGAGTTGCGCAGCACGCCCAGCACGTCGCGCAGGGCCATGAGCTTCTCGCCGGCGAACCCGCCGACGGGGAACTTCCGGTCGAGGTCCCACAGCGTCAGGCCGTGCTGGAGGATGTCGAGGTCCGGGTGGCTGCGGACCTTGAACTCCAGCGGGTCCGTGTCGGCCATGAGGTGGCCGTTGCGCCGGTAGGCCTCGATGACCTCGATGACCCGGGCTTCCTTGTCGATCTGCCCCTCGCGGCTGACCCGCACGTCGGGCATCCAGCGCACCGGCTCGTACGGGATGCGCAGCGACCGGAAGACGCCGTCGTAGAAGCCGTCCTCGCCGAGCAGCAGCTGGTGCAGCCGGCGCAGGAAGTCACCGGACTGGGCGCCCTGGATGATCCGGTGGTCGTAGGTGGAGGTCAGCGTGATGATCTTGCTGACCGCCATCTCGGTGAGCGCCTCGGGGCTCATCCCCTGGAACTCCGCCGGGTACTCCATCGCGCCGACGCCGACGATCGTGCCCTGGCCGGCGGTCAGCCGCGGCACCGAGTGGTTGGTGCCGATCGTGCCCGGGTTGGTCAGGCTGATCGTGGTGCCGGAGTAGTCCTCGAGGGTCAACTTGCCGGCGCGGGCGCGGCGGATGACGTCCTCGTAGGCGGCCCAGAACTGGGCGAAGTCCATCTCCTCGGCGGCCTTGATCGAGGCGACGACGAGGGAGCGCGAGCCGTCGGGCTTGGGCAGGTCGATGGCCAGGCCGAAGTTCACGTGCTCGGGCTGCACCAGGGTCGGCTTGCCGTCGACCTCGGTGTAGGAGGCGTTCATCTCCGGGAAGTCGTCCAGGGCCCGGACCAGCGCGTAGCCGATCAGGTGGGTGAACGACACCTTGCCGCCGCGGGCGCGCGCCAGGTGGTTGTTGATGACGATGCGGTTGTCGACCAGCAGCTTCGCCGGCACCGCCCGCACGCTGGTCGCCGTCGGCACCGTCAGCGACGCGTTCATGTTCTTGACGATGCTGGCGGCCGCGCCGCGCAGCGGCGTGCGCTTGGGGCCCTCGCCGTCGGCGGGCTTCGGGGCCGTCTTGGCGGCGGGCTTCGGGGCGGGGGCGGCCGGCTGTTGCTGGGCGGTCCGCTCGGCGGCGCGGGTCACGACGGTGTCCTCGGTCTTGGGCTCGACGGAGGCCGCGCGGGACGGTGCGGCGCCCCCGGTGGCCGGCTGCTGCGGCTGGGGTGCCGGGGCCTGCGGCGCGGGGGTGGTCACCTCCTGCGACGGCGACGGGGTGGCGTAGGAGGTCGCCGGCGGCGTGGACCCGCCGTCGGGGGAGGCGGCGGGTGCCTCACGGTCGTCGCTGGCTGCCACGGGGCTCCCCGGCCGGTAGTCGGCGAAGAACTCGTGCCACGCCTGGTCCACGCTGGACGGGTCGGCGAGGTACTGCTGGTACATCTCCTCGACCAGCCACTCGTTCGTGCCGAACCCCGCCACCGGCGAGGAGGACGGATTGGCGGACGGCCGGGATGAGCTCACGCTTGACACGGGGTCGAGTGCCTTCTTCGTCGTCGGTGGACGTCTCTGGACCGGGCGGTCAGTCTACGCCCGTCCCGTGGCCCTGACCGGCCGTGCAGCCGCACGTCGGCAGGCCAGGGGCGGGAGCGGGGGCATCGGGGGAGGTGCTCAGTCCGTCGCGCCGCGGGCGACGAGGAGGTCGGCGACGGCGTCGTGGGCGGTCGCCTGACCTGCGTCGGCGCGCCGGGTGCGGGCCGCGGCCACCCGGCTGATGTCCAGGGCGCTCGCGCCGTCGTTGGTCGTCGCGTTGACGTCGGCGCCGGCGTCGAGGAGGGCCCGCACGACCTCGGGCGCGTCGCCGTCGACCCCGGCGGCCACCGCGGCGTGCAGCGGGGACCGGCCGGTGTCGGGGTCGCGGCGGTCGACGTCGGCGCCGGCCGCCACCAGCAGCCGGACCAGCTCCACGTGGCCGCCGGCCGCGGCGGCGTGCAGGGCCCCGCCGTCGGCGTCGGCCCCCCGGTCGAGCAGCGCCAGCGCGGTGCCGGCCGCGCCGCCGGCCGCCGCCCAGGTCAGCAGGTGCACCCCGGTGACCGGGTCGGCCAGCGGGGTGCCGCGGTCGAGCTCGGCGGTGAGCTGGTCGACGTCGTCGAGGTGGGCCGCGCTCGGCGCGTCCAGCGGGGCGCCCAGCTCGCGCAGCACCGCCACCAGGTGCGGGGCGGACTCCAGTGCCACGTGCAGCGGCGTCCGGTCGTGCTCGGTGCGCGCGCCGAGGTCTGCGCCGGCGGCCACCAGCTCCCGGACCACCTCGACCTGCGCCTCGGCGACGGCCACGTGCAGCGGCGTCCACCCGCTCTGGCCCGCCCGCTCCAGGGGGGTGGACAGCAGTCGCGGCGAGTCGCCGACGGCCGTGCGGACGGCGGCGGTGTCGCCCTCGGCGATCAGCCGGCCCAGCCGCTGTGCGGTCATGCGGACGGTCATCGGGGGATCCCCGTTCGTGGTGTCGGGTGTGTGCGGGTGCGGCGGCGTCCCGCAGGTCAGGCGACGTCGCGCCGGACCGCCAGCAGGGTGCCCAGGAGGGCCGCCACGAGACCGTATCCGAGGAGCAGGACGGCGCCCTGCCAGGGCTCGAGGAGGTCGGGCCCCTGGAAGGTCGCCGTCATGGCCTCCAGCCCGCCGCCGGGCAGCCACTTGTAGGCCGGTGCCGTCGCGGGGATCGACCGGATGATCGGCTCGACCACGAACAGGTAGACCAGCCCGCCGACGATGGCGCCGACCTGGTTGCGCAGGAGCGCGCCCAGGCCGACGCCGATGACGGCGTAGATGACCAGCGCCAGCCCGCTGCCGGCCAGGATCCGCAGGTTGTCCCCGGTCAGCGACGGCGCCGAGCCCTCGGCCCCGGCGTGGACGAGCACCACCAGGTAGTTGACGGCCAGGACGGCGAGCGCGAAGGGCACCGCCGCCAGCGCGTAGCCGACCAGCTTGGCGACGACGACGGAACCGCGGCGGGGCGTGGTGAGGAACGTCGGGGTGGCGGTCCGGTGCCGGTACTCCTGGGTCATCCCGATGATCCCGAGGATGAGGAAGAGCACCGTCACGTTGGAGGCCGTGGCGAGGACGAGGTCCTCGTACTGCTCCGTGCCGACCGCGGGCAGCCCGCTCTCGGCGTCGCCGGCGAAGGAGGTGAACAGGATCGCGAAGCCGGCGACCATCACGCAGGCGCCGAGCAGCAGCCCCATCCACACGCGCGTGGTGAACAGCTTGGTCCACTCGGCGCGGACGAGCGCGGTCATCGTGACGCTCCCTGCGTGGTGGTGTCGGTCGAGGAGGCCGCGTACTGCTCCTGGCCGGCGGTGAGCCGGAAGTACAGCTCCTCCAGGCCGCTGGACTCCGCCCGCAGCTCGTGCAGCTCGAGGCCGGCCTGGAAGGCTCGGGCGCCGACCTCGGCCGGCGTCGCGCCGGTGACCGTCACCAGGCCGTCGTCGCCGCCCCGGACGCCGAGCCCCGCGGCCCCCAGGACCTCGGCCAGCCGCGCCACCTCTGGGCTGCGGACGAGCACCGCGCCCTCGCCCTGGGCGCCCGAGCGCAGCTCGGCGATCGAGCCCTCGCGGACCAGGCGCCCGGCGCCGACGATGACCACGCGGTCGGCGGTGTGCTCCATCTCCGACAGCAGGTGGCTGGAGACCAGCACCGTCCGGCCCTGGTCGTGGGCCAGGTGGCGGATGAAGCCGCGCAGCCACTGGATGCCCTCCGGGTCCAGCCCGTTGGCCGGCTCGTCGAGCACCAGGACCGACGGGTCGCCGAGGAGCGCGGTGGCCAGCGCCAGCCGCTGCCGCATGCCGAGCGAGTAGCCGCCCGCCCGGCGCCCGCCCGCGTCGGACAGGCCGACCTGGGCCAGCACGTCGTCGGCCCGCGACAGCGGCAGCCCCGCGGCGCGGCAGTACACGCGCAGGTGGTTGCGACCGGAGCGGGCCGGGTGGAAGGCCGTCTCGAGGACCGCGCCCACGGTGCGCACCGGGGTGGGCAGGGAGGTGTAGGGGGCGCCGTTGAAGGTCGCCGTCCCGGAGTCGGGGCGCTCGAGGCCGAGCACCATGCGCATCGTCGTGGTCTTGCCGGCCCCGTTGGGGCCGAGGAAGCCGGTGACCGAGGCGGGCTCGACGGTGAAGGTGAGGTCGTCGACGGCGCGGACGGCGCCGAAGGTCTTGGTGAGTCCGCGGACCTCGACCCGCACGGGATCGGGGCGGGCGGTGGTGCCGGGGTGGATGGCGCTCTCCTCCGATCGGGGGGCCGGACGGCGCGTCCATCCAATCGCACGGGGACGGCGACACGGCAGTCCCGCCGGGCGTGGCGGACCCTGGTGACGCCGCGCACACACGGTGCTGAGCAGGTAGGTTGCCTGCCCGTGAGCGCCTATCGCACGGTGGTCGTCGGTACCGACGGGTCGGAGTCCTCCCTGCGCGCGGTGCGCCGCGCCGGCGCGCTGGCCGGGGCCTGCGCCGCCCGGCTGGTCATCGTCTGCGCCTACCTGCCTCCGCGGGTCGACGACCGCGAGCTCCAGGAGGCGAGGGACGTCTTCGGGGACGACGCCTACCAGGTGATCGGCTCGGGGCCGGCCGAGGAGAAGGTGCGGGTCGCGGCCGAGCGCGCGAAGGAGGCCGGCGCGACCGACGTCTACCCGATCTCCGTCGTCGGCTCGCCGGTGGAGACGCTGCTGGACGTCGTCGGCCGCGAGCAGGCCGACCTGCTCGTCGTGGGCAACCGCGGACTCAACAGCCTCAAGGGCCGGCTGCTGGGCTCGGTCCCCTCCGACGTGACCCGCCGTTCCCCGGTCGACGTGCTGGTCGTGCACACGACGGGCTGAGCGCTGCCCGACACCGGACCCGAGGGCGTCCCGGGCGTCCCGGACGCCCGCGAGGCGCTGGAACGGCTGCTGCTCGGCGGCCCGCGCCGCTACACGCGGCTCCAGGTGGCCGAGCAGGCCGGCATGCCGGCCCGGCGCACCCAGCGGCTGTGGCGGGCGCTGGGCTTCCCCGACGCCGCCGACGACGACCTGGTCTTCACCGACGCCGACGTCCAGGCGCTCGGGCTGCTGTCGTCCCTGATCGACGCCGGCTTCGTCGACGAGGGCACCGAGGCCTCCATCGCGCGGGCGATGGCGCAGTCGCTGGCCCGGCTGGCCGACTGGCAGACCGACATGCTCGCCGAGACCCTGACGCGCGAGGCCGGGGAGCAGGGCGCCGTCGACGTCGAGCGGGCCGCGGAGAGCACCCGGCGGCTGCTGCCCCTGCTGCGGGCCGTGCAGGACTACGTGTGGCGGCGGCACCTGGCGGCCAACGCCGAGCGGCTGCTGGGCGCCGCGGGCGCGGGCGATCGACGCGAGCTGTCGGTGGGTTTCGCCGACCTGGTCGGCTACACCACCCGCAGCCAGGGCATGAGCGCCCGCGAGCTCGGCGGGATGGTCGAGGACTTCGAGGCCATCGCGGCCGAGGTGATCGCCCGGCACCACGGCCGGGTGGTCAAGTCCGTCGGCGACGGCGTCCTCTACACGGCGGGGTCACCGGTCGACGCGGTGGAGATCGGGCTGGAGCTGCCCGAGGCCTGGCACGCGGAGGACCGGCCGCCGCTGCGGGTCGGCGCCGCCCACGGCACGGTGCTCACCCACCTCGGCGACGTCTACTCGCCGGTGGTCAACCTGGCCAGCCGGCTGACCTCGATCGCCCGCCCGGAGACGCTGCTGGTCGACCGCGAGCTGGCCCGGCGGCTGCACGCGCAGCCGCGGTACCGGGTGCGCCCGCTGCGCCGGGTCTCGGTGCGGGGCTACGACGAGCTGCAGCCGTGGCTGGTCCGCCGGCGTCCGCCCGGCGAGGAGGACAACGCCCTGGAGGGCATGCTCGACGAGATGGCCGCCGACGTCCTGGGGGGCGGCCGGGAGGACGACGAGGGGCCCTGACGGCGCGGTGAGAGGGTGGGGTGCGTGAGTGCCACCCTCGTCGCCCGTGGGCTGGCCGCCGGCCACGGTGCCCGCGTCCTGTTCTCCGACCTCGACCTCGTCGTCGCACCCGGCGACGTGGTCGGGCTGGTCGGCGTCAACGGCGCTGGGAAGTCGACGCTGCTGCGCACCCTCGCCGGGGAGTTGCCCGCGGAGTCCGGCAGCGTGACGGTGAGCCCGCCGACGGCGACCCTCGGGTACCTGCCGCAGGAGCACGAGCGGCGTCCCGGGGAGACGGTGCGGGCCGCGCTGGCCCGCCGCACCGGGGTGGCGGTCGCGCAGGCCGCCCTCGACGCCGCCACCGAGGCCCTCACTGCAGGGGCGGCCGGTGCCGACGACGCCTACGGGGAGGCACTGGAGCGCTGGCTGGCGCTCGGCGGCGCCGACGTCGACGAGCGGGCGGAGCTGGTGGTCGCCGAGGTGGCGCCGGGGGTGTCGCTGGAGGCGCCGATGACCGGCCTCTCCGGCGGGCAGGCCGCGCGGGTGGGGCTGGCCGCGCTGCTGCTGTCGCGTTACGACGTCCTCCTGCTCGACGAGCCGACCAACGACCTGGACCTCGTGGGCCTGGAGCAGCTGGAACGGTTCGTCGCCGATGCCCGCGGCGGGATCGTGGTGGTCAGCCACGACCGTGAGTTCCTGGCCCGCACCGTCACCCGGGTCGTCGAGCTCGACCTCGCCCAGCAGCTGGTGCGGGTGCACGACGGTGGCTACGAGGCCTACCTCGTCGAGCGGGAGGTCGCCCGCCGGCACGCCCGCGAGGAGTACGAGGAGTACGCCGAGACGAGGGCCGGGCTCGAGGGACGGGCCCGCATGCAGCGCAACTGGATGGCCAAGGGCGTGCGCAACGCGGTGCGCAAGGGCGATCCGGACAAGAACATCCGGGCCCACCAGCGGGCCACCGCGGAGAAGCAGGCGGCCAAGGCACGCCAGACCGAGCGGCGGATCGAGCGGCTGGAGGTGGTCGAGGAGCCCCGCAAGGAGTGGGAGCTGCGCATGGAGATCGCCGCCGCACCCCGGGCCGGCGCCGTCGTGGCCACGCTGTCGGGCGCGGTGGTGCGGCGGGGGAGGTTCACCCTCGGGCCGGTGGACCTGCAGGTCGACTGGGGCGACCGGGTGGCGATCACCGGCCCCAACGGCGCGGGCAAGTCGACCCTGCTGGCCACGCTGCTGGGGCGGGTGCCCCTGGACGAGGGGCGGGCCGCGCTGGGGCCGTCGGTGCGGATCGGTGAGATCGACCAGGCTCGGCAGGCGTTCCTCGGGTCGGAGACGCTGCTCGAGGCGTTCTCCGCCGAGGTCCCCGACTGGCCGACCGCCGAGGTGCGCACCCTGCTGGCCAAGTTCGGGCTGACCGCCGAGCACGTGCTGCGCCCCGCCGACACCCTCTCCCCGGGGGAGCGGACCCGCGCCGGGCTGGCCCTCCTGCAGGCCCGCGGGGTGAACGTCCTGGTGCTCGACGAGCCGACCAACCACCTGGACCTGCCGGCGATCGAGCAGCTCGAGCAGGCGCTGGCCGGCTACGAGGGCACGCTGCTGCTGGTCACCCACGACCGGCGGATGCTCGACGCGGTCGCGACCACCCGCCGGATCGCGGTCGACGACGGGCGGGTCGTCGAGCGCTGAGGGCGCACGCCGGGTCACCACCACACGCCGGCCGACGACGCCGCGCCCGGCCGCGGGTCTGACCGCCGCCGGACGGGGTCGCCCCGGCCAACCACCGCACTACCGTCGGCGGCTCCGCACCGCACGTGGGGAGAGGCCATGACACGCGGCGTCGCACTCGCAGAGATCCACCCGGCCCTCGAGGCCCGGCACAACGACCAGGACCTGGAGGGCCTCCTGGCGCTCTACGCGCCGGACGCCGCCCTGGTGGAGCTGGACGGCAGCACGGCCACCGGGCCCGAGGCGATCCGCGCGGCGTGGGCGGGGATCCTCGAGATGAAGGGCCGGATGACGGTCCGCAGCCGCTACGCCATCGAGGCGGGTGACCTGGCGATCCTCAGCAACGAGTGGACGCTCACCGTGGGCGACCAGTCGATGTCGGCCATCACCGCCGAGGTCGCCCGGCGGCAGCCCGGCGGCAGCTGGCTGTACGTCGTCGACCACCCGTTCGCCAGCCTCGAGGCCGAGGAACGCGCCGCGCTGGCCGCCGCCGTCGCCGGCTGAGCCGGGCATCCTCAGCGCGGCCCGGGCACCGCCACCCGCACCGGGGGTCGAGGGCCGGCCTCCAGCTCGGCGGCCACCGCGTACTCGGCCAGGGTGGCGAGCTCGTCGGCGGTCGCGCCGGTCGAGCCGAGGGCGGGCAGGGGCTGCACCTCGACGACGACGTCCCGCGCGGTGCCGATCCAGCGCAGTGCCGCCAGCAGGGAGCGGCCACCGGGCGCCGGCGGCGGGGTGCCGCCGTCCCCCTGGTAGCGCAGCGCCACCGGGCACACCGGGGCGCCGGTGTCGGCGGCGGCGGCGAACAGCTCGGGGGAGAAGCGGCCCAGCGTCGCCCGCCCACCGGCCGGGAGCTCGGGGCGGACGAGGACCGACGTCCCGCGGGCCAGCGCGGCGCGGACCGCGGCGACGGTCGCCGGGACGGTGGGGACCGGCACCCCGGCCACCCGGTCCGCGCCCGCGACGAGGGCCCCCGGGACGGCGGTGAGCAGCACCAGCGGGTCCAGCGGCGACACGGAGTTGGTCACCAGGAGAGCGCCCGGTCCGTGGCCGGTCCGCGGCCAGGCGACCGCCGGCGTCCGCACGGCGACCCGCACACCGAGGCCGGTCAGCAGCCGCGCGGCACCGCAGACCGCCCGGTGCCGGGCGCTGCCGGGGCGCAGCCGTTCCGCGGCGAGCACGGCACCGGAACGCAGCAGGCGGGAGCGGTCGGGCGGCAGCACGTCGGGTCGGGGCACCACGGACCTCCGGAGGGCTCAGGGCCCGGGCGGACCCGCATGCGCCGAGCGTGACCGGCCGAGGTGACCTGCCGATGACGGTCAGGGAGCGACCGGGGGTCGGTCCGGGGACGGTCGCGCTGCCACCCGCCCGGTGAGGGCGAGGGTGAGGGCGGCAAGGACGGCCAGGCCGGCGAGCAGGGCCGCGTACGGCACGAACGCCGCCAGCGCCGCGAGGACGACCGGGGCGGCGAACCCGAGGTAGGTCAGCGCGTAGTAGACGGCGGTCAGCCCGGCCAGCTCGCGGGGTGGGGCGACGCGCTGGGTCTCCAGCAGCCCGGCGACCAGGCAGAGGCCGTAGCCGCAGCCGAGCGTGACCGCGGCGAGCGCGACGAGCACCGGCTGCGTCCAGGCGGCGGCCCCCGCCGCGACGAGCAGTCCGGCCACGACGGCGACCATCCCGAGCGCCGACGCCCGGCGGGTGTCGGCCGCCGCCAGCCGGCGGGCGAGGGGCTGGACCAGGACGCCGCTGCCGAGGGTGACGCCGGCGACGGCGGCGTTGAAGGCCACCGTCCAGCCAGCGGTCGACTCGCGCACCAGCCCCGGCAGGACGGCGATCGAGATCGTCGCCACGCCGAACACCCAGGGGGCCACGGGCGCCACGTGCCGGCGGAACCGGCGGTCGCGGGCCGACGGCACGCGCATCCGCGACCACAGGGAGCCGGTGTCCGGCCCGGCGTCGGCCACCGTCTCCGGCGCCCGCCACAGCGGCACGAGGACCGCGAGGACGACGGCCAGGTGCGGCAGGTAGGCCGTGACCAGCGGTGCGGGCGCCCACTGGCCGATCAGCCCCGCGACGACCGGGCCCAGACCGAAGCCGGCGGTGAGCGACATGGCCGCCCGGCGCGCGCCGGCGCCGACCGGGGCGGCCGGGTCCCAGGGCGAGGTCGACAGCTCCTCCACCCACGCGCTGCCCGCGGCGAACGCGGCGCCGCTGGCCAGGCCGGCGAGGAACCGGCCGGCGTAGAGCGCGGGCAGGCCCTCGAGCAGCAGCACCAGCGTCGCGACCAGCGAGACCAGCAGCGCGGCGCGCAGCACCGGTGCCCGCCCGTGCCGATCGGAGACGGGGCCGAGGACCAGCAGCGCCGGGATCAGGCCGAGGGCGTAGACGCCGACCAGCGCGTCGACGGTGGCCACCGACAGCCCGCTGCGCTCCCGGTAGGCCACCAGCAGGCTGACGAACTGGTTGGCACCCCAGCCGATGGCGAACAGCGTCGCCGCGACCGGCACCCACGGACGGCCCGGCCGGCTCAGGGCGCGCCGTCCCCGAGGGTGTCGGTCAGGCCGACGGCATCCATGCCCGCCCAGGTGTCGCGGACGTGGTGGGCCAGCACCAGCAGGTCGCGCAGCTGCCCGTCGCGGTCCCGGATGTGGTCGACCAGCAGCGCCTCCCCGCTGAAGCCCAGGTCGGTGAAGAGCGCCAGCGCCGCGCCCTGCTCGGCGACGACCTCCACGACCAGCTTGGTGGCCCCGGACTCGACGGCCTGGGCCAGCGCGTGCCGGGCCAGGGCGCGGCCGAGCCCGGTGCCGCGGCTGTCCGGCGCGACGACCAGGCGCACCTCCCCGACGTGGTCGGACCAGCCCGGCAGCCGCAGCACCGCCACGTAGCCGGTCACCGCCGCGTCGGCGTCCAGGGCGACCCAACGCCGGACGCCGGGGGTCCCGCCGGCCGCCCACCCGCGGACGACGTCGGGGTCGGTGACCTCTTCCCGGATGAACGTGCGGTCGCCCTCGGGCAGGCCGCCGAAGAACCGCAGCAGCGCGTCGCAGTGCGCGTCGGAGAGCTCCACGACCTCGGTCACCGCGCGGCCCCCACGGGTTCGCTGCGCCGGCGGAGGAAGTCGATGATCGTCGGCACCGTCGTCCGGGCCGCCGTCCGGCCGACGACGAGGCCCATGTGCCCGGCCGCCAGCCGCAGCTCGTGCTTGTCGGGGGAGCCGACCAGGCCGATCAGCGGCGCGGTCGCCTCGGGCGGCACGATGTGGTCGCGGTCGGCGCGCACGGTCAGGAACGGCACGCGGACGTCGGAGAGGTGGACGCGGTCGCCGCCGACGGTGAGCCGGTCGGTGACCATCCCGTTGTCGCGCACCAGCATCCGCACCGTCTCCTCCGCCGCGGCGCCCGGGAAGGGCACGTGGTCGTCCGACCAGCTGGTCATCGCCTGGTACGCGGCGACGTACTCGTCGTTCCAGAGCCGCTCCCACAGCGTCACGTACCGGGTCACCTCCGAGGTGGGGGTCAGCGCGCGGAAGCCCCGCAGCACCACCTGCGGCGGCACGTTGCCGGAGGCGTCGAGCACCGAGGAGACCTCCAGGCCACCGACCCGGAACAGGTCGGCCAGCGGGCCCATGTGCCGGAAGTCCACCGGGGTGGCCAGCACGGTGAGGCTGCGCAGCGGGGAGTCGGGGGAGTGCGCGGCGTGCAGCAGGGCGAGGTCGCCGCCGAAGCAGTAGCCGACCATCGTCACCTCGGCGGCGCCGGAGACCTGCCGCACCCGCTCGATGCCGGCGGGGATGTAGTCGTCGACGTAGTCCTCCAGCGTGTTGGCCGCGTCGCGCTCGTCGGGCTCGCCCCAGTCGAGCAGGTAGACGTCGAAGCCCGCGGCCAGCAGGTGCTCCACGAAGCTGTTGCCCGGCGTCAGGTCGAGGACGTAGCTGCGGCTGACCAGGCTGAACACGATCAGCAGCGGCGGGGAGTACCGCACGTCCTCGTTGCGGTAGTGCCACAGCTGGGTGCGGCCGCGCTGCCAGACGACGTCCTTGGGGGTCAGCCCGACGCCGGGCCGGTCCAGCCCGCCGACCAGCTTGAGCCCGTTACGGGCGCGGAGGGCGTTGCGTTCGACGTCCCGCCGGACGCGGTCGAGGACCGTCTGCGGACTCGGCACTGTCGGCATGGCTCTCCTCGGACGGGCGTCTCTCCGCCTCCAGCTGCAGGGTCAGCCGCCGGACCTCCCGGTCCAGCGCACCGACCTGCGCGCGCAGCCGGCTGACGTCGGTGCCGGCCGGCAGGTCCAGCAGGTGCCAGAAGCGGGTGGTGGCCCCGCGCGCGGAGCCCCGGGCCACGGTGGTGGCCCGGCGCAGCAGCGCGGCGCCGATGGAGAAGGCGTCGCTGCGGACGAACTCCTCGGCGCGCGGGGTCACCCGCCGCTCGGCGGCGTCGAAGGCCTGCCGCCACAGTGGCGGTCGGGCGTCGGCCACGGTTCCTCCCCGGTGGGTGGGCTCAGGTGAAGGCGCCGACGCCGGTGATGTCGCGGCCGACGATGAGGGTCTGCACCGTCTCCGTGCCCTCGAAGGTGTGGATCGCCTCGATGTCGGCCATGTGCCGGATGACGTGGTTCTGCAGCAGGATGCCGTTGCCGCCAAGCATGTCGCGGGCCTCGGCGAGGATGTGCCGCGCCGTCCGGGTGTTGTGCATCTTGGCCAGCCCGGCGACGGTGGGGGAGAGCCGTCCCGCCTCGGCCAGCCGGCCGATCTGCATGCAGTAGAGCTGCATGCCGGTGAGGTCGGCGAGCATCCGCACCAGCCGCTCCTGGATGATCTGGAAGCTGACCAGCGGCTTGCCGAACTGCCGGCGCTCCTTGGCATAGGTCAGCGCGGCCTCGTAGCCGGCGGTCGCGTGGCCCAGCGCCATCCACGCGCAGGCGCCGCGGGTGGTGGCCAGGATCCGCCCCGTGTCGGCGAAGCTGTGCGCCTCCTGCAGCCGGTTCTCCTCGGGAACCCGGACACCACGCAGCTCGATCTGGGCCTGCCAGATCGACCGCAGCGACACCTTCCCCGTGATGACCGTCGCCTCGTACCCGTCGGCGGGCGTCTCGACGACGAAGCCCTTGACCTGGCCGTCGGCCGCGTCCCGCGCCCACACGACGACCAGGTCGGCCAGCGAGCCGTTGCCGATCCACCGCTTGGCGCCGTCGATCACCCAGGTGTCGCCCTCGCGGCGGGCGGTGGTCTCCAGGGCGACGGAGTCCGAGCCGTGCTGGGGCTCGGTCAGCGCGAACGCGCCGGTCTTCTCCAGCGTCGACATCCTCGGCAGCCAGCGGGCCTTCTGCTCCTCCGAGCCGCACATGTCGATCGACTGCATGGCCAGGCCGGCGTGCACGCCGACGAACGTGCCCAGGCTGCCGTCGCCGCGGTGCAGCTCCATCTGCACCAGCCCGGCGGCCATCGGGCTCAGCTCCGCCGCGCCGTAGCCCTTGATGCTGCCGCCGACGATGCCGAGCTCGGGCAGCCGGCGGATCAGCGGCCACGGCACCTCGGCGCGCTCCCAGTAGTCCCCGGCGACCGGCAGCACCTCGCGGTCGACGAACCGGCGGACGGTGATGAACTTCTCCCACTGCTCCTCGGTGAACTGCTCGCGCACCGAGAAGAAGTCGGTGCCCAGGGCCTCGCCCAGGTGGCTGGTGTCCAGCTGCTGCGTCACTTCACGACCTCCTGGGGGACCTCGACGGCGCGGCGCAGGATCTTGCCGGTCGGGCCCTTGGGCAGGGTCTCGACCAGCCAGACGTGCCGCGGGTACTTGTAGGCGGCGACCCGCTCCTTCACCCAGGCCTGCAGCTCGGCGGGGTCGGCCTGCGCGCCCGGCTTGAGCGCGACGGCGGCGGCCACCTCCTCACCCAGCTCGGGGTGCGGGACGCCGACGCACGCGGCCTCGGCGACCGCCGGGTGCTCGTAGAGCGCCTCCTCGATCTCCCGCGGGTACACGTTGTAGCCGCCGCGGATGATCATCTCCTTCTTGCGGTCGACGATGGCGTAGTAGCCGTCGGCGTCCCGGCGGGCGAGGTCGCCGGTGCGGAACCAGCCGTCGGGGATGGCCTTCGCGGTCTCCTCGGGCCGGTTCCAGTAGCCCCTCATGACGTTCTCGCCGCGGATCGCGATCTCCCCGACGTCCCCCTCGCGGACGTCGCGGCCCTCGTCGTCGACCAGGCGCATCTCCACGCCGCGGATCGGGGTGCCGATCGTGCCCGGCTTGCGCTCGGCGTGCGGGTGGTTGAACGACGCCACCGGCGAGGTCTCCGACAGCCCGTACCCCTCGAGCACGATGCAGCCGAAGGTCTCCTCGAAGCTGCGCATCACCTCGACCGGCATCGCGGACCCGCCGGAGATGCACACCCGCAGGCTGGAGACGTCGGCGTGGCCGGCGTCGGGGGAGTGCAGCATCGCGGCGAACATCGTCGGCACGCCCTCGAACACCGTCACCCGGTCCCGCCCGATCACCTGCAGCGCCTTCGCGCCGTCGAACCGCGGCAGCAGGGTCAGGCACGACCCGGCCAGGACGGCGGCGTTGAGCGCGCAGGTCAGCCCGAAGACGTGGAACAGCGGCAGGCAGCCCATGACGACGTCGTCCGGCGTGCCCTCCAGCAGCGTCTCCTGCGTGGTGCGGGCGTTGCCGCGCAGGTTGGCGTGGGTGAGCTCGGCGCCCTTGGGCGGCCCGGTGGTGCCCGAGGTGTAGAGGATGACCGCCGCGTCGTCGTCGCCCCGGTCGACCACGTCGCCGTCCGGGGTGCCGCGCAGCGCCTCCCCGGGGCCGGCCGGCCCGACCGTCACCGCCTCGATCCCGACGACGCCAGCGGCCTCGGTCGCGGCGTCGGCGACGGAGTCCAGGGCGACGACCAGCCGGGCGCCGGAGTCGCGCAGGTAGTACTCGACCTCCCGGGCCTTGAGCAGCGGGTTCATCGGGACGACGGCGGCGCCGGCCAGGAGCGCCCCGTAGAAGACGACCGGGAAGCTCAGCACGTTGGGCAGGACCAGTCCGACGCGGTCGCCCGGTGCCACCCCGCGGTCGCGCAGGCCGGCGGCGACCGCGGCGGCGTCGTCGCGGAACTGCGCGTAGGTGAGGACGGCGTCGTCCATGCGCAGGGAGGTGCGGTCGCCGTGCGCCGAGGCCGTGTCGAGCAGGTGCTGCGCGAGGTTGGTCATCGGCGCGCTCCCTCTCCTGGGGCCGGGTGCTCGGCCTGGGGGAGGGCCCCTACCCGGCTGGGATGTGGTCTACCCCACACCCCCGGCGAGGTGGCGCATCGGGGCTGCGACCGACAGGCTCGCGACCGGAAGGTCACCGACGACGGGAGCGCACGTGAGCGGCAGGACGATCCTCGACATGTTCCGGCTCGACGGCCGGGTGGCGATCGTGACGGGGGCGTCCTCCGGGCTGGGTGCCGTCTTCGCCCGGGCGCTGGCCGAGGCCGGCTGCGACGTCGCCCTCGGTGCCCGGCGCGAGGACCGGCTCGCCGGCACCCGGAAGGCGGTCGAGGCTGCCGGACGCCGGGCGATCACCGTGCGCACCGACGTCGCCCTGCCCGAGGACTGCCAGGGGCTCGTCGACGCCACCATGGCCGAGTTCGGGCGGGTCGACGTCCTGGTGAACAACGCCGGCGTCGGCACCGCCGTCCCGGCCACCCGCGAGACCCCGGAGCAGTTCCGGTCGGTCATCGACGTGAACCTCAACGGCTGCTACTGGATGGCGCAGGCCGCCGCGCGGGTCATGCAGCCGGGCAGCTCCATCGTCAACATCTCCAGCATCCTGGGCCTGACGACGGCGGGGCTGCCGCAGGCGGCCTACGCGGCCAGCAAGGCGGGCCTCATCGGGCTGACCCGGGACCTCGCCCAGCAGTGGACCGGCCGCCGGGGCATCCGGGTGAACGCGCTGGCGCCGGGATTCTTCGAGTCGGAGATGACCGACCAGTACCCGGAGGGCTACATCGAGGGCCAGCTCTCGCGCGTGCTGGCCGGCCGCAAGGGCGACCCCGACGAGCTGGCCGCGGCGCTGGTGTTCCTGGTCAGCGACGCCGGCGGCTACGTCACCGGCACCACGCTGCCGGTCGAGGGCGGCCTGCTCACCAGCTGAGACGGCCGAGGCCCTGCCGGCACCGGGCGTTCCCGGGCCGGCAGGGCCTCGACGTGTCCTGCTGGAGTGCCCCCGGCAGGATTCGAACCTGCGCACCCGCCTCCGGAGGGCGGTGCTCTATCCCCTGAGCTACGGGGGCTCGCGGTGGGGCGAGGAAGAAGTTACCAGCCCGCCCCGGACCGGCCGACGGCGGCTCTCAGGGAGCCGGCAGCGGGATGCCGCCGCGGGCGGTGAGCATCCGCGTCATCGTCGTCACCTCGGCGGTCTGGGTCTCGGCGATCGAGCGGCCCAGCGTCGCGACGGCGGGCACGGTGGCGTGCTCGGCGGTGTACTCCGCCATCTCCCTGCCGCCCTGGTGGTGGCGGATCATCAGCCGCAGGAACTGGACGTCGAACGCGGTGCCCGACAGGCCGCGCAGCTCGGCCAACTCCTCCTCCGTGGCCATCCCGGGCATCAGCCCGCCCGCCGCGTCGTGGCCGTGCGCCATCGTCGGGTCGTCCATCCAGGCCATCGTCTCGCCGCCCGACGGCGGCAGCCCCCACAGCGACAGCCAGCCCTGCATCCGCCCCACCTGGTTGGTCTGCGTCGCGGAGATGTCGAAGGCCAGCTGCCGCACCTCCGGGTCGGTGCTGCGCTCCAGGGCCAGGTTGGCCATCTCCACCCCCTGCAGGTGGTGGCGCGCCATGTCGCGGGAGAAGCCGGCGTCCACGGAGTCCGCCGTGGGGGTGGCCGGGGTGTCGTCCCGGCCGATGCCCAGGGCGACCGCCACCCCGCCCCCCAGCAGCACCAGCCCGACGGCGATCACCGCCAGCAGCGCGCTCCGCAGCCCCCGGCCCCGCGAGGCAGGGCCGGCGGTCACGGGGTGCCGGTCTCGGCCCCGGCCTCCGGAGTGGTCGGGGCGTCGGTCGTCATGGCCTCGGTGCCGCGGCTGCCGTCGTCCACCGTCAGCGGGTCGCTGATGAACTGCGGGTTCTCGCAGCTCGCGCCCACCTCGGGGTAGAACTCGGCGTTGAAGGTCATGAAGTCGGCGTACTGCACGATCCGCGGGTCGGTCACCGAGTCGACCTTCAGCTGGTGGTTCCACGACTGCAGGCTGATCGGGGAGTCCTGGCCGGCGTAGGGCGACAGCATCCGGCCGGACTCCTCGGCCACGTCGGCCAGCGTGGCGACGTCGTCCGCGGAGAGGGCGTCGGGGTCGTAGGTGATCCAGACCGCGCCGTGCTCCATGCTGTGGACGGCGTTCTCGTGCCGGATGTCGACGTCGTAGACGGTGCCGGTGCAGTCGGCCCACTCGCCGTCGTGCGGACCGCCCACCGGCGGGGACTGCTCGTACTGCACGGGCGTGGTGACGTGCTCCTGCCCGGCGTCGTAGTCGAAGGTCTGCACGCCGGCGATCTCGTCCACCGAGTCCACCCGGGCCTCGTCGGCCTCGCGCACCTGCACCACCGCGTAGGTGATGACGGCGGCGGCGAACACCACGACGGCCACGGCCGCCGCGATCAGGCCCCACGGACGCTGCGGGCTGACCACGTTGGTCACCGGGGGCCGGGTGCGACCGCCCTTGCCGCCGGCGCCCGGCCGGCCGCCGGTACCCGGCTTGCCGGACCCGCCGCGCGCGCGGCCGTCCTGGGGCTTGCGGTCGTTGGCCACGGCCTGCTCCTCGTGCTCGGTCCTCGGGGACCGCGCGATGCGTCCGGCCGGGCGCACCGCCCGCGCCGGACACCGGCCCCGGGGGATCGGGCCGTGTGCCCCTCCCCGGGAGGCCAGTCTAGGGCTGGGAGCTGGCAGTCCCCCGTGAGGCGAGGCCCGTGCCGGAGGTGACGCAGGTCGCCGCAGGGACGGCTCCGGGACACGCCGCGGCGGTCAGTACGCTCGTGCGGTGACACCGGAGCAGTTGCGCGACGTCGTCCGGACCGCCGTGGCCGCCGCCGTCGAGCGCGGCGCGCTGTCGGTCGAGGTCCCCGCCGACGTCCTCGTCGAGCGGCCGAAGAACCCCGAGCACGGCGACTACGCCACCAACGTGGCCCTGCGCCTGGCCAAGCCCGCCGGCCGCCCGCCGCGCGAGGTCGCCGAGGTGCTCGCCGGGGAGCTGCGCGCCTCCGCGGGCATCGCGTCGGTCGACATCGCCGGCCCCGGCTTCCTGAACATCACCCTCGCCCAGGGCGCGCTCGGCCGGATCGCCGTCGACGCGGTGCGCGCGGGGGAGGCCTACGGCCGCACCGAGGCCCTCGCCGGTCAGCGCCTCGACCTGGAGTTCGTCTCGGCCAACCCGACCGGGCCCGTGCACATCGGCGGCAGCCGGTGGGCGGCGGTCGGCGACGCGATCGGCCGCCTGCTGGAGGCCAGCGGCGCCGAGGTGACGCGCGAGTACTACATCAACGACGCCGGCGCGCAGATCGACCGCTTCGCGCGCAGCCTGCTGGCCGCGGCGAGGGGCGAGCCGGTCCCCGAGGACGGCTACGGCGGCACCTACATCGCCGACATCGCCGCGCAGGTGCAGGCGCTCGAGCCCGACGTCCTCGGGCGGGACGACGCCGAGCAGCTGCAGGTCTTCCGCGACCGCGGCGTCGCGCTGATGCTCGACGAGATCCGCCGGTCCATGGAGGACTTCGGGGTCGACTTCGACGTCTGGTTCAGCGAGAAGTCGCTGTACGAGACCAGTGCGGTGGAGAAGGCGCTGGCGCGGCTGCGGGACCAGGGGCACGTCTACGAGGCCGACGGCGCGGTGTGGCTGCGCACCACCGACTTCGGCGACGACAAGGACCGCGTGCTGGTCAAGGCCGACGGCGAGACGACGTACTTCGCCTCCGACTGCGCCTACTACCTGGACAAGCGGGCCCGGGGCTTCGACCGGGTCGTGATCATGCTGGGCGCCGACCACTCCGGGTACGTCGGCCGCTACAAGGCCCTGGTGGCCGCCGCCGGGGACGACCCCGACACCCACCTCGAGATCCTCATCGGCCAGCTGGTCAACCTGCTGCAGGGCGGCGAGCCGGTGCGCATGAGCAAGCGCGCCGGCACGATCGTGCTGCTGTCGGACCTGGTCGACGCGATCGGTGTGGACGCCGCCCGGTACGCCCTGGCCCGGGCCTCGGTCGACCAGCAGATCGACATCGACGTCGACCTGTGGAGCCGGCAGACCAACGACAACCCGGTCTTCTACGTGCAGTACGCGCACGCCCGCATCTCCTCGGTGCTGCGCAACGCCGCCGACCTCGGCCTGGTACTCGGTGGGGCCGGGGACGTCGACGCCGCGCAGCTGACCCACGACCGGGAGAACGACCTGCTCCGGGCGATCGGGGAGTTCCCGCGGGTGCTGACCTCGGCCGCCGAGCTGCGCGCGCCGCACCGGGTGGCGCGCTACCTCGAGGAGCTGGCCGGCACCTACCACCGGTTCTACGACAACTGCCGGGTGCTGCCGCGCGGCGACGAGGAGCCGACGCCCCTGACCACCGCCCGGCTGTGGCTGTGCTCCGCGACCGCCGTCGTCCTGCGCAACGGCCTCGGCGTCCTCGGCGTGACCGCCCCGGAGCGGATGTGAGGGCGCACCCCGCCGGCCCGCTGCACGGCGGGCTGACCCCGCCGTCGGCGGCCGGCGCACCGCCGGAGGACCTCGGCGCGCTCGCGCCGGCGGTGTGGCCGCGCTCCGCGACCCGCGTCGACGGCGAGCTGCACCTGGGCGGCCGGCCGGTCACCGAGCTGGCCCGCGCGCACGGCACGCCGCTGTTCGTCCTCGACGAGGGCGACTTCCGGGGCCGGGCGGCCGACTTCGCCGCGGCCTTCGACGGCGCCGACGTCCACTACGCCTCCAAGGCGTTCCTCTGCGGCCAGGTGGCCCGCTGGATCGCCGCGGACGGCCTGCACCTGGACGCCTGCTCCGGCAACGAGCTGGCCCTCGCCCTGGCCGCCGGGTTCCCGGCCGAGCGGATCGCGCTGCACGGCAACAACAAGTCCGTCGTCGAGCTGCAGCTGGCCGTCGACTCCGGCATCGGGCACGTCGTCCTCGACTCCTTCGACGAGATCGAGCGGCTGGTCCCGCTCGCGGCCGCGCGCGTGGCCGCCGGCGGCGCGCCGGTACCGGTGCTCATCCGGTCCACCGTCGGCATCGAGGCGCACACCCACGAGTTCATCGCCACCGCGCACGAGGACCAGAAGTTCGGTTTCTCGCTGGCCACCGGCGACGCGCTGACCGCCGCCGTGCGGGTGATCCGCGAGCCCGCGCTGCGGCTGACCGGCCTGCACAGCCACATCGGCTCGCAGATCTTCGACACCGCCGGCTTCGAGGCCGCGGCGCACCGCGTCGTCGGGCTGATGGGACAGGTGCACCAGGCCACCGGGCACGTCCTCGAGGAGCTCAACCTCGGCGGCGGCTTCGGGATCGCCTACCTCGCCGAGGACGACCCGGTCAGCCCCGCCGACGTCGCGCGGCGGCTGCGCGCCGTGGTCGAGGCCGAGTGCGCCATGGCCGGGTTGCCCGTGCCGCGGCTGGCCGTCGAGCCGGGCCGGGCCATCGCGGGGCCGGGCACGGTCACCCTCTACGAGATCGGCACCATCAAGCCCGTGCGGCTGGGCGCCAGCGGAACCCCGGGCGCGCCGCTGGTGCGCAACTACGTCTCCGTCGACGGCGGGATGAGCGACAACATCCGCACCGCCCTCTACGACGCCGCCTACACCTGCGTGCTCGCCAACCGCGTCTCCACCGCCCCGCCCGCGCTGTGCCGGGTGGTGGGCAAGCACTGCGAGAGCGGCGACGTCCTGGTCCGCGACCTGTGGCTGCCCTCGGACGTGCAGCCCGGCGACCTGCTGGCCGTCGCCGCCACCGGCGCGTACTGCTGGTCGATGGCCAGCAACTACAACTACCTGCTCAAGCCCCCGGTGGTCGCCGTGCGGGACGGCGTCGCCACGGAGGTGGTCCGGCGTCAGACACTGTCGGACGTGTTCGCCCTCGACGCCGTCCTCGCCGACGTGCCCGCGCCCTCGCCGGCGATCGACCAGCCCGCGCCCGAGCACCCGGCGGGGGTGACCTCGTGACCACCACGCCCCTGCGGGTCGCCCTCCTCGGTTGCGGCACCGTCGGCAGCGCCGTGCTCCGCCGGCTGGAGGACCAGGCCGAGGACCTCGCCGCCCGCATCGGCCGGCCGGTCGAGGTCGCCGGGGTCGCCGTGCGCCGTCCCGACCGGCACCCCGACGTCCCGGCGCACCTGCTCACCACCGACGGGCACGGGCTGGTGACCCGGCCCGACGTCGACCTCGTCGTCGAGGTGATCGGCGGCATCGAGCCGGTGCGTTCCCTGCTGCTGGCCGCCTTCGAGGCGGGCAAGTCGGTGGTCAGCGCCAACAAGGCGCTGCTCGCCGACGACGGCGTCGAGCTGCACGCCGCCGCCGCCAAGGCCGGCGTCGACCTCTACTACGAGGCCGCGGTGGCCGGCGCGATCCCGCTGCTGCGCCCGCTGCGCGAGTCCCTGGCCGGTGACCAGCTGCGCCGCGTGGTCGGAATCGTCAACGGGACGACGAACTACATCCTGTCCCGCATGGCCGAGACCGGGCACGGCTTCACCGAGGCGCTGGCCGAGGCGACCGAGCTCGGCTACGCCGAGGCCGACCCCACCGCCGACGTCGACGGGTTCGACGCCGCCGCGAAGGCCGCCATCCTCGCCTCGCTGGCCTTCCACACCGAGGTCACCGCCGCCGACGTCCACCGCGAGGGGATCTCCACGGTCACCGCGACCGACGTCGCCCGCGCCGCGGAGATCGGCTGCACGGTGAAGCTGCTGGCCATCTGCGAGCGGGTGCCGGGGGACGGCGGCGACTCGGTCGCCGTCCGCGTGCACCCGGCGATGATCCCGACGACGCACCCGCTGGCCGCCGTCGGCGGGGCGTTCAACGCCGTCTTCGTGGAGGCCGAGGCCGCCGGCCAGCTGATGTTCTACGGCCAGGGGGCCGGCGGTGACGCCACCGCCAGCGCCGTGCTCGGCGACCTGGTGGCCGTCGCGCGCAACCGCGTCGCCGGCGTGGCCGGGCCCGGGGTGACCACCTACGCGGGCCTGCCCGCGCGGCCGATCGCCGAGACCCCGACCCGCTACCACGTCAGCCTGGACGTCGCGGACAAGCCCGGCGTGCTCGCGACGGTGGCGCAGGAGTTCGCCCGCCACGGCGTCAGCATCGCCACCGTCCGCCAGGACGGGCACGGCGACGCCGCCACGCTGGTCATCGTCACCCACAGCGCCCCGGACGCCGCACTGTCGGCGACGGTGACCGCGCTGCGGGAGATGCCCGCGGTCCGCGGCGTGACCAGCATCCTGCGTGTGGAGGGACTCTCATGACGACCCAGCTGCCCGTCCGGGGCACCGTGTCGCCGCTGTGGCCGGGCCTGATCGAGGCCTACCGCTCGCGGCTGCCGGTCAGCGACACCACCCCGGTCGTGACGCTGCAGGAGGGCGCGACCCCGCTGGTCCCGGCGCAGGAGCTGTCCCGGCGCACCGGCTGCGAGGTCTTCCTCAAGGTCGAGGGCGCCAACCCGACCGGGTCGTTCAAGGACCGCGGGATGACGATGGCCATCACCAAGGCCGTCGAGGAGGGCTCGCAGGCGGTCATCTGCGCCTCCACCGGCAACACCAGCGCCAGCGCCGCCGCCTACGCCGCCCGCGCCGGGCTGGTCTGCGCCGTCCTCGTGCCCCAGGGCAAGATCGCGCTCGGCAAGCTGGCCCAGGCTCTCGTGCACGGCGCCAAACTGCTGCAGGTCGACGGCAACTTCGACGACTGCCTGGCGCTGGCCAGCAAGCTGGCGATCGACTACCCCGTCAGCCTGGTCAACAGCGTCAACCAGTACCGCATCGAGGGGCAGAAGACCGCCTCGTTCGAGATCGTCGACGTGCTCGGCGACGCCCCGGACATCCACTGCCTGCCGGTCGGCAACGCCGGCAACATCACCGCCTACTGGCAGGGCTACCGGGAGTACGCCGACGACGGCACCGCCACGAAGCGGCCCCGGATGTGGGGCTTCCAGGCCGCCGGCGCGGCGCCGATCGTCACCGGCCGGGTCGTCGAGCGCCCGCAGACCATCGCCACCGCCATCCGCATCGGGAACCCGGCGTCGTGGACCAAGGCGCTGGCCGCCCGTGACGACTCCGGCGGGCTCATCGACAGCGTCACCGACCGAGAGATCCTCGCCGCCTACCGGCTGCTGGCCCGCACCGAGGCCGTCTTCGTCGAGCCGGCGTCGGCCGCGTCGGTCGCCGGGCTGCTCAAGGTGGCGCAGGCCGGCGGGCTGGAGCCCGGCCAGCGGGTGGTCTGCACGGTGACCGGCAACGGCCTCAAGGACCCGGAGTGGGCCATCTCCGGTGCCCCGGCGCCGGTGACCGTCCCGGTCGACGCGGCCGTCGCGGCGGCGCAGCTGGGCCTGTGAGCGCACCGGCCGACGCCTCGGTGCGGGTGCGCGTCCCCGCGACCAGCGCCAACCTGGGCCCGGCGTTCGACTGCGCCGGCCTGGCGCTGGCGCGCCACGACGCCCTCGACTTCACCTGCACCGCGGGCGGGCTGGAGGTCGTCATGACCGGCGAGGGTGCGCACAGCCTGCCCGCCGACGAGTCGCACCTCGTCGTCCGGGCGTTCCGCGCGGCCTGCGAGCGGCTCGGCTGGCGCCCCGCGGGTCTGCGCGTGGTCGCGGAGAACACCATCCCGCAGGGCCGGGGGATGGGGTCCTCGGCGGCCGCCGTCGTCGCCGGCATCGTCGGGGCCTGGGCGCTGTGCCCGGACGCCGAGTCGGTCGACCTCGCCGCCGCCCTCGACCTGGCCACCGAGATGGAGGGCCACCCCGACAACGTCGCGCCGTGCCTGCTGGGCGGGGCGACGCTGTCGTGGACGACGCCCAGCGGGGCGCGGGCCGAGCGGCTGGCGGTGCACGCCGACGTCGTGCCCGTCGTCCTCGTGCCGCAGGTGACGCTCTCGACGCACGTGGCCCGCAGCCTCCTGCCCGAGCTCGTGCCGCACGGGGACGCGGTGTTCAACGCCTCCCGGGCGGCGCTGCTCACCCACGCGCTGACCACCGCGCCGCACCTGCTGCTCGACGCGACCGACGACCGCCTGCACCAGCGCCAGCGCGCCGCGGCCATGCCCGACACCCTCACGCTGCTGGAGCGGCTGCGCTCCGCCGGGCACGCGGCCGTCGTCTCCGGCGCCGGGCCCAGCGTCTGCGTGCTGGCCCGCCGCGCCCCCGGTGAGACGGCGGAGGAGCCGGTCGCCGTGCGGGAGGTGGCCGATCTCACCCCATCGGGGTGGTCGGTGCTGCCGTTGGACGTCGACGCAGGTGGCGCCGCCGTCCTGGACCGGCCCGTTCAGGTATCGTCTCGGTAACGAGGAACACACCGGTACTCACCAGTGTTGTCGTGTCCGTGAGCGCGGTTTAGGCTCACGGCGTAGCCGCCCTCAGGGGCGAGCCTCGCGCGGGGCGTTGCAGACGAAATCCATTCCGTCGCCGCAGATTCCGCCTCGCACCTCATCGATCCCGTTCTCCGTGCTGTCCCGCTCCCGGGCCGGACCGAGGGGGAACCGGGTCACCCCCTGCGCTGGTAGGCGCAGGTCTCCGCAGGGAAGGACCTGTACGTGAGCGAGACCACCGACCTCGTCGCCGCGCCCCAGGGTGCCGGGACCGACGAGGCATCTGCCGCTTCTGGGACGGCGGGCCGGACCCGTCGCCGCGGCAGCGGGCTGTCCGGCATGCTGCTGCCCGAGTTGCAGCGGCTGGCGGCCGAGCTCGGCATCTCCGGCACCGGCCGGATGCGCAAGGGCGACCTGGTCGCCGCCATCTCCGCCCGCCAGGTCGGCGGCGAGGGCAGCGGCCCCGCCGCGTCGGCCGAGGGCCGGACCACCGGCATCCCCACGGCCCGCGGCACCGAGCGCGCCGCGTCCACCGAGAGCAGGGCCACCGAGAGCCCCCAGGGCGCCGACGCCGCCCGCGGCGTCGCCGCCACGGCCGCGCCGCTCGAGGCGCCGGTCAGCGGCGGGGCCAACAGCGGTCCGGTGACCGCGCCGGCCGACACCCCGGCCGAGCCCGCCCCGCGGCGGCGTCGCGCGGCCAGCCGGCCCGCGGGTGCCCCCGCGGTCGACGCCGCGGCCCCGGCCACCGAGGCCTCGGCGACCGAGGCCCCGGCGACCGAGGCCCCGGCCCCGGCGGTCGAGCCGCGCGCCGAGGCGCCGGCTGCCGAGACGGCTGCTCCCGCCTCCGAGCGGACCGACGGCGAGCGCGCCGACGGGGACCGTCCGCAGCGCAACCGCGACCGCGGCGAGCGCGGCAACCGCAACCGCGGCGACCGCGACGGCGGCAACCGCGAGGGCGGCGACCGTGCCGAGCGCGGCAACCGCGAGAACCGCGACGGCAACCGCGAGGGCGGCGAGCGTGCCGAGCGCGGCAACCGCGAGAACCGCGACGGCAACCGTGGCCCCGACCGCGCCGAGCGCAACGACCGGGGCGGCCGGCCGGACAACCGCAACGACAACCGCGGCCGTGCCGACGACCGCAACGACGAGGACGACGACGACTTCGAGGGCGGCCGCGGCCGCCGCGGGCGTCGCTACCGGGACCGCAACCGCCGCGGCGCCAACGGCCGCGAGCGTTTCGACCAGGGCGAGCCCACCGTCAGCGAGGACGACGTCCTGCTGCCGGTCGCCGGCATCCTCGACGTCCTCGACAACTACGCCTTCGTCCGGACGTCGGGCTACCTGACCGGCCCGAACGACGTCTACGTGTCGCTGTCGCAGGTGCGCCGCTACGGCCTGCGCCGCGGTGACGCCATCACCGGCGCCGTCCGCCAGCCGCGCGAGGGCGAGCGCAAGGACAAGTACAACGCGCTGGTCCGGCTGGACACCGTCAACGGCCTGGAGCCCGAGCAGGCCCGGCAGCGTCCGGAGTTCACCAAGCTGACCCCGCTCTACCCGCAGGAGCGCCTGCGGCTGGAGACCGAGCCGCACCAGCTGACCACCCGGGTCATCGACCTGGTCATGCCGATCGGCAAGGGGCAGCGCGCGCTGATCGTCAGCCCGCCGAAGGCCGGCAAGACCATGGTGCTGCAGTCGCTCGCGAACGCGATCACGACGAACAACCCCGAGTGCCACCTCATGGTCGTCCTCGTCGACGAGCGGCCCGAGGAGGTCACCGACATGCAGCGCTCGGTGAAGGGCGAGGTCATCGCCTCGACCTTCGACCGGCCGCCGTCGGACCACACCACGGTCGCGGAGCTGTCCATCGAGCGGGCCAAGCGCCTGGTCGAGATGGGCCACGACGTCGTCGTCCTGCTGGACTCGATCACCCGCCTGGGCCGCGCCTACAACCTGGCGGCCCCCGCCAGCGGGCGCATCCTCTCCGGTGGTGTCGACTCCACGGCGCTCTACCCGCCCAAGCGCTTCCTCGGCGCCGCCCGCAACATCGAGAACGGCGGCTCGCTGACCATCATCGCCTCCGCGCTGGTGGAGACCGGGTCCACGATGGACACGGTCATCTTCGAGGAGTTCAAGGGCACCGGTAACGCGGAGATCAAGCTCGACCGCCGCCTGGCGGACAAGCGGGTCTTCCCGGCCGTCGACGTCAACGCGTCGGGCACGCGCAAGGAGGAGATCCTCATGTCGCCCGACGAGCTGGCCATCGTCATCAAGCTGCGCCGGGTGCTCGCCGCGCTCGAGCCCCAGCAGGCCCTCGAGCTGCTGCTGGACAAGCTCAAGAAGACGCGGAACAACATCGAGTTCCTCATGCAGATCCAGAAGACGACGCTGGGACCCGAGCGCGACTGAACGAGGGCCCCGTCCTCCCACGACGGGGCGGCCGCCGGCGGGGCTCGCGCATCAGGGATACTGAGCGACTGAGCCCCGCTGCGCGGCCGGAATGCCCGGCCGGCCGCCGGCGTTCGACAGACCAGTACGGCACAGACCCCGGAAGAGGCGAGATGAAGCCCGGAATCCACCCCGACTACCACACCACCACGGTGACCTGTGGCTGCGGGAACACCTTCACCACCCGCAGCACGGCGCCCGGCGGCACGCTGACCGTCGAGACCTGCTCCGCCTGCCACCCCTTCTACACGGGCAAGCAGCGGATCCTGGACACCGGTGGCCGCGTCGCCCGCTTCGAGAAGCGGTTCGGCAAGCGCACCGCCGGCAAGTAGCACCCCCGACGGCGCCCGTCCCACCTCGTGTGGGGCGGGCGCCGTCGTCGTGTCCAGCCCCACTCCCGCCGGTCCCCGCGGGGACCGCCCCCTCCCGGAGCCACCCCGTTGAGCAGCCCTCCCGAGACCGCGCCCGACCGTCTGTCCGGTCTGCTCGCCGAGCACGCCGCCCTGGAGATCGAGCTGGCCGATCCCGCCGTCCACGCCGACGCCGGCCGCGCCCGCCGGCTCGGCCGCCGCTACGCCCAGTTGGCGCCCCTGGTCGAGACCAAGCGCGGGCTGGACGCCGCCCGCGAGGACCTCACCGCCGCCCGTGAGCTGGCCGCCGAGGACGCCTCGTTCGCCGCGGAGGCGACGGCGCTGGAGCAGCGGATCGTCGAGCTGGAGGAGCGGCTGCGCGAGCAGCTGCTGCCCAAGGACCCCGACGACGACAAGGACGTCATCCTCGAGATCAAGGCGGGGGAGGGCGGTGCGGAGTCGGCGCTGTTCGCCGGCGACCTGCTGCGCATGTACCTCCGCTACGCCGAGCGCCGCGGCTGGTCGGCCGAGGTCATCGACGCCGTCGACGCCGACCTGGGCGGGTTCAAGGACGTGTCGGTCGCCATCAAGTCCCGCACGGACGACGGGATCTGGTCGCGGCTGAAGTTCGAGGGCGGTGTGCACCGGGTGCAGCGGGTGCCGCTCACCGAGAGCCAGGGCCGCATCCACACCTCCGCGGCCGGCGTCCTCGTGCTGCCCGAGGCCGAGGAGGTCGACGTCACCGTCGACCCGAACGACCTGCGCATCGACGTCTTCCGCTCGTCCGGTCCCGGCGGGCAGAGCGTGAACACCACCGACTCCGCCGTCCGGATCACCCACCTGCCCACCGGCATCGTGGTCAGCTGCCAGAACGAGAAGAGCCAGCTGCAGAACCGCGAGTCGGCGCTGCGCATCCTGCGCTCCCGGCTGCTGGCCGCCGCCCGCGAGGAGGCCGCCGCCGCGGCCAGCGACCAGCGGCGCAGCCAGGTCCGCACCGTCGACCGCAGCGAGCGGGTGCGCACCTACAACTTCCCGGAGAACCGGATCTCCGACCACCGCGTGGGCTTCAAGGCGCACAACCTCGACGCCGTGCTCGACGGCGAGCTCGACCCGGTCATCGACGCGCTGACCCGCGCGCACACCGCCGAGCTGCTGGCGGCCGGCTCCTGAACGCGCGCAGCCTCCTGGCCGACGCCGCCCGCCGGCTGGCGGACGCCGGCGTCGAGTCCCCGCGGGTGGACGCCGAACTGCTGCTGGCCCACGTCGTCGGCGTTCCCCGCACCGGCCTGCTGACCCTCGACGCGGTCGCGGACGACGCGGCGACCCGGTTCGACGGGCTGCTGGACCTGCGCGCCAGCCGGGTGCCGCTGCAGCACCTGACCGGCCGCGCCCCGTTCCGGCACCTGGAGCTCGCCGTCGGTCCGGGGGTGTTCGTCCCGCGGCCGGAGACCGAGCTGCTGGTCGAGTGGGCCCTCGGGCGACTGGCCGGTGTCGTGGAGCCCCTCGTCGTCGACCTCGGCGCCGGCTCGGGCGCCATCGCGCTGTCCATCGCCCACGAGCACCGCACCGCCCGCGTCCTCGCCGTCGAGCGCGACGCCGGCGCCATCGAGTGGACCCGCCACAACGCCGCCGCCCGGGCCGCCGCCGGGGACCCCCCGGTCGAGGTGCTCGGGGGCGACATGACCTCCCCGCAGCTGCTGACCGACCTGGACGGGCGCGTCGACCTCGTCGTCTCCAACCCGCCGTACGTGCCCGACGACGCCCGCGTGCCGCGCGAGGTCGCCGACCACGACCCGCCGCTGGCGCTGTGGGGCGGCCCCGACGGGCTCGACGTCGTCCGCGGCCTGCTGCGCACCGCCGCGCGGCTGCTGCGGCCCGGTGGCCACCTGGGCATCGAGCACGCCGACCAGCAGGGGAGTGCGCTGCCCGCGCTGGTCCGCGCGCAGGGCGGCTTCGACGACGTCGCCGACCACGGCGACCTCGCCGGCCGCCCCCGGTTCACCACCGCCCGCCGCACGGCGGGATGACAGACTGCGGCCTCGTGGCCTCACCTTCGACCCCGGCGACCTACGACTGCTCCGACCCCGACGCCCGCACTGCCGGGCTGGACGCCGCCGCGGCGGCGATCGGGCGCGGCGAGCTGGTGCTGCTGCCCACCGACACCGTCTACGGCGTGGCCGCCGACGCGTTCGACCCGTCGGCGGTGATGGCCCTGCTCGCCGCGAAGAACCGGGGGCGCACGATGCCGGTCCCGGTCCTCGTCGGGGAGGCGTCGACCCTGGCCGGCCTGGTGCTCACCGTCCCCGAGGCCGCCCAGAAGCTCGCGGAGGCGTTCTGGCCCGGGGGGCTCACCCTCGTCCTCGAGCACGCGCCGTCCCTGGCCTGGGACCTCGGGGACGCCGAGGGGACCGTCGCCGTCCGCCTGCCCGACGACGAGGTCGCCCGCGACCTGCTGCGCCGCACCGGGCCCCTGGCGGTGTCCAGCGCCAACCGCTCCGGCCGGCCGGCCGCCACCACCGCCGACGAGGCGGTCGCCCAGCTGGGCACCCGCGCGGCCGTGGTCCTCGACGGTGGTCCCCGTGCGGACTCCGCCCCCAGCACGATCGTCGACTGCACCGCCCCCGTGCCCCGCGTGCTCCGCATCGGCGCCGTCCCGCTCGACCGGCTGCGCGAGGTCGTGCCCGACCTGGCCGACTGAGGGAGGACCCGTCCGCCGCGGACGGGCCACGGGGCACGCGGGTGCCGGTGGTGGGCAGGCCGGAGAGATACCGTTGGGCGACCGTCCGTCGCCGAGCCCCGGGAGATCCGCCGCGATGAGCACGACCTCCTGCGGCTCCTCCGCCGGCCGGACGCGCGTCGCCGCTCCCGGACCCGCCTGACCGATGCGCGAGTACGTCGTCGTCCTGCTCACCGCGGGGCTGGTCACCTTCCTGGCCACCCCGGTGGTGCGGATGGCGGCGATCCGGCTGCGGATGATGGCCGCCCCGCGCGAGCGCGACGTGCACGTCATCCCGACCCCGCGCGGGGGAGGGGTCGCCATGTACCTGGGCGTCGCGGCCGCGATCCTGGTCGCCACCCGGCTTCCCGCGCTGCAGAGGACCTTCGAGGACTCCCAGACCGCCGCCGTGCTGGCCGCCGGCGGGCTGATCTGTGCGCTCGGCGTGCTCGACGACAAGTTCGGCCTCGACGCGCTCACGAAGCTCACCGGCCAGATCGCCGCGGCCGGCGTCATGGTGCTGCTCGGCGTGCAGCTGGCGTTCGTGTTCCTGCCGGTCGCCGACATCGGGACGCTGTCGCTGGGCCCCTCCATCGGGGTCCCGCTGACGATCCTGCTGACCGTCCTCACCGTGAACGCGCTGAACTTCATCGACGGCCTCGACGGGCTGGCCGCGGGTGTCTCGGCCGTGGCCGCGCTGGCCTTCTTCGCCTACAGCTACAACCTCGGCCTGGTGGGCTACGACGAGGTGGCCAGCGCCCCGGCCCTCATCACCGCCGTCCTGGCCGGGGCGTGCCTGGGCTTCCTGCCGCACAACTTCAGCCCGGCGCGCATCTTCATGGGCGACTCCGGGTCGATGCTGGTCGGCCTCATGCTGTCGGCGGCCGCGGTCACGGCGACCGGCCGGGTGGACCCGCAGTCGTTCGACTCCGCGGCCAACCTGCTGCCGCTGGCGCTGCCGCTGCTCGTGCCGGTCGCCGTCCTGGCCATCCCGTTCATCGACCTGGTCCTGGCCGTGATCCGCCGCAGCCTGCGGGGCCAGTCGCCGTTCTCGCCGGACAAGATGCACCTGCACCACCGGCTGCTGGCGATCGGCCACTCGCACCGGCGTGCGGTGCTCGTCATGTACTTCTGGGCGGCGCTGCTGTCCTTCGGCGCGGTCGCGCTGTCGATCACCGGGGGCCGGGCCGAGCTGCTCGTCGCGATCGGCGTCCTGCTGGTCGTGGGCGTCGTCGTCGTCCTCAGCCCCCGGGCCCGCCGAGCCGCGCGGGAGGCCCGCGCCGCGGAGCTCGCGGCCCAACGCCGGCGCAGCCGCGCCGACCACCCGACGGCGCGGGCCTCCCGCGCCGCCACCTCGACCACCTCCGGCCGCCCCGACGTGGCCGACGAGCCGTCCCCGCATGCCGCCGGGGCGGGGCAGGGAGTCCGATGACCGGCACCGACCCTCAGCGGGAGGCCCCCTGGGACCTCTCCTTCCTCCGGGTGGGGACGGCGGTCACCGCGGCGCTCACCGTCGTCGCCGCCCCCGTCGCCGGGCTGCTCGGCGGGTGGGACGACGCACTGGCCGTGCTGCTCGGTGCCGCCGTGGTCACCGCCTTCTTCGCGCTGTCCGGGCTGGTCATCGCGTGGGCCGGCCGGCACGGCGACGCCTTCACGCTGCCCGCCGCGATGGGCTCGTTCCTCGTGAAGATCGTGGTCCTGGCCGCGGTCCTGCAGTCGCTGCCGGCCGAGGGCTGGCTCGACCGGCGCACCTTCGCATGGGTCGTCGTCGTGGGCGCGCTGCTGTGGAGCGTCGTCCAGCAGAGGTGGGTCTGGACCCGCCGTCTGTACTACGTCCAGCCCCCCGCGCCACCCACGTCCGGGCGTATCTCCAGTGCACCGGGAGGCGCCCCGACACGCGGCTGATAGTGTCCGGGCCGATGGCCGAGGACAGCTCCGCTCGCGGGGTCTCTCGGCCCCGACCTGCACCGCCCGCCGAACGTCACCCCAGTGGGGCCGACATCGGCTGGGGGATCACCGGGACCATGCTGTCCGGGATGATCGTGTGGGGCGGGGCCGGGCTGCTGCTCGACCGCTGGCTGGGCACCAACTTCATCGCCCTGATCGGCGTGCTCCTCGGTCTCACGGTGGCCATCTACCTGGTGGTCGTCAAGTACGGCGCCGTGCCCCCGGCCGAGGGGGCCGGGCGCACCGGCTCCACCCGGGGCGGGCGACGCAGCCCACCCAGGACGCAGAAGGGACAACGGTGACCTCCAGCGCCCTCGCGCTCGCAGACGTGCTCGCCGCAGCCGAAGGTGGCGAGGACACCGGCTTCCAGGCTCCGAGCATCGAGGAGTTCTACCCGGAGCCGATCGCCTCGTTCTCCCTGCTGGGCATCGACTTCGAGATCACCCGCATCACGATCATCCTCTGGATCGCCACCCTGGCGATCACGGCCCTGCTGGTCGCGGCGGTGCGCAAGCCCTCCATCGTGCCGGGCAAGCTGCAGTACCTCGGCGAGAGCGGCTACTCCCTCGTCCGCGACGGCATGGCCCGCGACGTCATCGGCCCCAAGGGCCTGCCGTTCGCGCCGTTCCTCGCGTCGCTGTTCTTCTTCATCCTCGCGAACAACGCGATGAGCATCATCCCGTTCGCGCAGATCTCCCCGAACTCCAAGTTCGCGATCCCGCTGGTCCTCGCGGTGATCGTCTGGGTGCTCTACAACTGGGTCGGCATCCGTGAGCAGGGCGCGGCCAAGTACTTCAAGGACGCCGCCATCCCGCCGGGTGTGCCGGTCGGCGCGCTGATCCTCGTGACGCCGATCGAACTGCTGCAGGTCTTCGTGATCCGGCCGTTCACCCTCGCCGTCCGACTCTTCGCGAACATGTTCGCCGGCCACATGCTGCTGGTCGTCTTCTCGCTGGGCGCGACCTACCTGCTCTTCGTGGGCAACTTCTCGGTGATCTTCAGCCCGCTCTCGTTCCTCATGGCGATCGTCATGACCTTCTTCGAGGTCCTCGTGATCGTCCTGCAGGCCTACGTCTTCACCATCCTCACGGCGACCTACCTCAACGGCGCCGTCGAGCCTGCCCACTGACCGCTCCACCCCCGCCAGCCGCCCGGGACGACCCGGGCGACCGACACAGGAGGAATCCTCAGCAATGGACGTTCTGGCAGAACTGACCGGCAGCATCGGCTCGGTTGGTTACGGCCTCGCCGCCATCGGCCCCGGCATCGGCGTGGGCATCGTCTGGGCCGCCTACATCCAGGCGACCGCCCGGCAGCCCGAGTCCGCCGGCCTGACCCGGACCTACGCCTTCCTCGGCGCCGCCCTCTCCGAGGCGCTGGCGCTGATCGGCCTGGTCGTCCCCTTCATCTTCGGTCAGTGACCCCGGGCCTCACCGGTTCGGACACCGCTGACGTAGGGACGTGCAGATCATGAGCATCCTGGCTGCGGAATCACACAACCCGCTCCTCCCGCCCGTGGGCGAGATCGTCGTCGGGTTGATCGCCTTCGCGCTCGTCTTCTTCGTGTTCGCGAAGTACGTCGCCCCGCGCTTCGAGCAGGTCTTCCGGGCCCGCCGCGAGGCGATCGAGGGCGGCATCGAGCGGGCCGAGGCCATGCAGGTCGAGGCCAAGACGGCGCTGGAGCAGTACCGGGCGCAGCTGGCCGAGGCCCGCACCGAGGCGGCGCAGATCCGCGACCAGGCGCGCGCCGAGGGCCAGCAGATCCTCGAGGAGCTGCGGGCCCAGGCCCAGCAGGAGTCCGCGCGGATCCTGGCCCGTGGCGAGGAGCAGCTGGCGGCGTCCCGTCAGCAGGTCGTCAACGAGCTGCGTGGCCACATCGGCGCGCTCGCCGTCGACCTGGCCGGCCGCGTGGTCGGGGAGTCCCTGGAGGACGACGCGCGTCGCCGCGGCACCGTCGACCGGTTCCTCGACCAGCTCGACGGCATGGCCGCCGGTTCGCCCGACGGGCGCACCGGCAGCTCGGTGTACGCGCCGGAGGGCAACCGCTGATGGACGCCTCCAGCCGGGCGGCGCTCGCGCAGGTGCGCGAGCGCCTGACCGACCGGACCAGCGGCGCCACCGGGAACGCCCTCGTCGGCCTGGCCGACGAGCTGTTCGCCGTGGCCCGCCTGCTCGACGGTCAGATCGGGCTGCGCCGGGCGCTGTCGGACCCGTCCGGCTCGCCGGCGGAGCGGGCGGGCCTGGCCCGCCGGCTCCTCGGCGGCAAGGTCTCCGAGGCCGCCGTCGACGTGGTGGAGACCGTCGCCCGGCAGCGCTGGTCGCGGCCGCTGGACCTGGTCGAGGCCACCGAGACCGTCGCGACGGAGGCGGCGCTGGACGCGGCCGCCGCGCGGGGCGAGCTGGACGGCGTGGAGGACGAGCTCTTCCGCTTCGGCCGGATCATCGGCGGGGACGCCGAGCTCTCCCGCATCCTCAGCGACCGCTCAGCCCCGGCCGAGGGGAAGAGCGCCCTCGTCGAGCGGCTGCTGGCCGGGCGGGTCAGCCCGATCACCGTCCTGCTGCTGCGCAACCACCTCACCGGCCGCAACGTCGGCAACGCCGCGACGGTCGTCGAGCGGCTCTCCGAGGTGGCCTCCGGCCGTCGTGGCCACTCCGTGGCCCGCGTGACCACCGCCGTCCCGCTCACCGTCGCGCAGGAGCGCCGACTGACCGACGTGCTCAGCCGCCTCTACGGCCGGGCGATGGGGCTGCAGGTGACCGTGGACCCCGCCGTCCTCGGTGGCCTGGTGATCCGGGTCGGTGACGAGGTCATCGACGGCAGCATCACCCACCGCCTCGAGGCCGCCGGCCGACGGCTGGTCGGCTGACCGGCGTCGTCACTCCGCAGCCCCCAGTCCAGCAGACAGACACCACCCCAGCAGGGAAGAGGACGCAGACCATGGCCGAGCTGACGATCTCCGCAGACGAGATCCGCAGTGCCATCCAGACTTACGTCACCGACTACACCCCGGACGTGTCCCGGGAAGAGGTCGGGATCGTCACCGAGGCCGGCGACGGCATCGCCCGGGTCGAGGGCCTGCCCTCGGTCATGACCAACGAGCTGCTCGAGTTCGAGAGCGGCGTCCGCGGCCTGGCCCTGAACCTCGACGTGCGCGAGGTCGGCGTGGTCGTGCTCGGCGACTACGCCGGCATCGAGGAGGGCCAGCAGGTCCGCCGCACCGGCGAGGTGCTCTCGGTGCCGGTCGGCGACGGCTACCTCGGTCGCGTCGTCGACCCGCTGGGCAACCCGATCGACGGCGCCGGCCCGATCGCCACCACCGGCCGTCGCGCCCTCGAGCTCCAGGCCCCCACCGTGGTGCAGCGGCAGTCGGTGCACGAGCCGATGCAGACCGGCATCAAGGCCATCGACGCCATGACGCCGATCGGCCGCGGCCAGCGGCAGCTGGTCATCGGTGACCGCCAGACCGGAAAGACGGCGATCGTCACCGACACGATCATCAACCAGAAGCAGGCCTGGGCCACCGGCGACCCGAAGCAGCAGGTCCGCTGCATCTACGTCGCGGTCGGCCAGAAGGGCTCCACGATCGCCGCCATCCGCGCCGCCCTCGAGGAGGCCGGCGCGATGGAGTACACGACCATCGTCGCCGCGCCGGCGTCGGAGGCCGCGGGCTTCAAGTACATCGCCCCCTACACCGGCTCGGCCATCGGCCAGCACTGGATGTACGAGGGCAAGCACGTCCTGATCGTCTTCGACGACCTGTCCAAGCAGGCCGAGGCCTACCGCGCGGTGTCCCTCCTGCTGCGCCGTCCGCCGGGCCGCGAGGCCTACCCCGGCGACGTCTTCTACTTGCACTCCCGGCTGCTCGAGCGCTGCGCCAAGCTCTCCGACGAGCTCGGTGCCGGCTCGATGACCGGCCTGCCGCTGATCGAGACCAAGGGCAACGACGTGTCGGCGTACATCCCGACCAACGTCATCTCGATCACCGACGGGCAGATCTTCCTCGAGACGGGTCTGTTCAACTCCGGCGTCCGCCCGGCCATCAACGTCGGTATCTCGGTGTCCCGCGTCGGTGGCTCGGCGCAGATCAAGGCGATGAAGTCCGTCGCCGGCCGCCTGCGGCTGGACCTGGCCCAGTACCGCGAGCTCGAGGCCTTCGCCTCGTTCTCCTCGGACCTCGACGCCTCCAGCCGGGCCACCCTGGACCGCGGTCAGCGTCTGGTCGAGCTGCTCAAGCAGGGCCAGTACCAGCCCTACCCCGTCGAGCGCGAGGTCGTCTCCATCTGGCTGGGCACCACCGGCAAGCTGGACAAGGTCCCGGTGCCGGAGGTCCGCCGCTTCGAGTCCGAGTTCCTCGACTTCATCGGTCGCGGTGACAACGGCATCTACGACGAGATCCGCCAGACCAAGGCGCTGGGCGACGACGCGGTCCGCAGCCTGGAGGCCGCGGTCGAGGAGTTCTACCGGCAGTTCCAGACCTCCGACGGCGGCACCCTGCACATCAACGAGCCCGAGGCCGAGGCGATGGACGCGTCCGAGCGCGGCCAGGAGCGCGTCCAGGTCAAGCGGGGCAGCTGACCGTGGCCGGCAACCTCCGCGCGCTGCGGCGCCGCATCCGCTCCACGCAGTCGACGAAGAAGATCTTCTCGGCGCAGGAGCTGATCGCCGGTGCCCGCATCGTGCGTGCCCAGGCCCGGGTGGAGGCGTCCAAGCCCTACGCCCGGGAGATCACGCGGGTCCTGTCGGCGCTGGCCTCCTCGGCGTCGCTGGACCACCCGCTGCTCACCGAGCGGCAGAACGCGCGCCGGGCCGCGGTCCTCGTGATCACCTCCGACCGCGGGTTCGCCGGCTCGTACAACGTCAACGTCCTGCGCCGCACCGAGGAGCTGCTGTCGCTGCTCCGCCAGGAGGGCAAGCAGCCGCTGCTGTACGTGGTCGGGCGGAAGGGGGAGACCTACTACTCCTTCCGCAACCGCGAGATGGCCGACACCTTCACCGGTTTCTCCGAGCAGCCGAACTACACCGACGCCCAGCGCGTGGGGGAGGCGCTCATCACCGCCTTCACCGCCGGTGAGGACGACGACGAGACCGGTGCCGGCGCCGACGGCATCCTCGGGGTCGACGAGCTGCACATCGTCTACACCGAGTTCCGCTCGCTGCTCTCCCAGGTCCCGGTCGCCAAGCGGATGGCCCCGCTGGAGGTCGAGGAGGTCGAGGAGTTCGACTACGAGCGGGAAGACCGCGAGCACGGGATCACCGGCGACAGCGGCGTCCCGACCTCGTACGAGTTCGAGCCGTCGGCCGAGGCCCTGCTCGACGCCCTGCTGCCGAAGTACGTGACGACGCGGATCTTCGCGGCGATGCTCGAGTCCGCGGCGTCGGAGTCGGCATCCCGGCGGCGGGCGATGAAGTCGGCGTCGGACAACGCCGAGGAACTGGCGAAGAACCTCTCGCGGCAGGCCAACCAGGCCCGCCAGGCCGAGATCACCCAGGAGATCAGCGAGATCGTCGGCGGCGCCGACGCGCTCGTGTCGGCCGGCGCCGACGACTGACCCCGTCCCCGCCACGGCGGGGACATCCACGACGCGGATCCAACCGAGCCCGAGGGCAGGAGAGCAGTACAGATGACCGTCACCGAGGACCGTCCGACCACCCAGACGACCGGCCGCGTCGTCCGGGTCACCGGCCCGGTCGTCGACGTCGAGTTCCCGCGCGACGCGATGCCCGACCTGTTCAACGCCCTGAAGGTGGAGGTCACCCTCGCCGACCTGGGCAAGACGCTGACCCTCGAGGTCGCCCAGCACCTGGGTGACAACGTGGTCCGCACCATCTCGATGCAGCCGACCGACGGCCTGATCCGCGGCGCCGAGGTCCGGGACACCGGTGCGGCGATCTCGGTGCCCGTCGGCGACGTGACCACCGGCCACGTCTGGAACGCCCTCGGCGAGTGCCTGGACGAGCCGGGCTACGGCCGCGACGCCGACCGCTGGGAGATCCACCGGCACGCGCCGCGGTTCGACCAGCTCGAGGGCCGCACCGAGATGCTGGAGACCGGCATCAAGGTCATCGACCTGCTCACGCCCTACGTGGCCGGCGGGAAGATCGGCCTGTTCGGCGGCGCCGGCGTGGGCAAGACGGTGCTCATCCAGGAGATGATCCGCCGCGTCGCCCAGGAGTTCGGTGGCGTGTCGGTGTTCGCCGGCGTCGGCGAGCGCACCCGTGAGGGCAACGACCTCATCACGGAGATGACCGAGTCCGGCGTCATCAACTCGACCGCGCTGGTCTTCGGCCAGATGGACGAGCCGCCGGGCACCCGCCTGCGGGTCGCGCTGTCGGCCCTGACGATGGCGGAGTACTTCCGCGACGAGAAGAACCAGGACGTCCTGCTCTTCATCGACAACATCTTCCGGTTCACGCAGGCCGGGTCCGAGGTCTCCACGCTGCTCGGCCGCATGCCGTCCGCGGTGGGTTACCAGCCCACCCTGGCCGACGAGATGGGCGAGCTGCAGGAGCGGATCACCTCGACCCGCGGCCACTCGATCACCTCGATGCAGGCGATCTACGTGCCCGCCGACGACATCACCGACCCTGCGCCGCACACCACGTTCGCCCACCTCGACGCGACGACGGTGCTCTCCCGGCCGATCTCGGAGAAGGGCATCTACCCGGCCGTGGACCCGCTGGACTCCACCAGCCGGATCCTCGACCCGCAGTACGTGGGCCAGGAGCACTACACGATCGCCCGTGAGGTGCAGCGGATCCTGCAGCGCTACCAGGAGCTGCAGGACATCATCGCCATCCTCGGCATCGACGAGCTCGGTGAGGAGGACAAGGTCACCGTCAACCGGGCCCGGCGCATCGAGCGGTTCCTCTCGCAGAACATGTTCGTGGCGGAGGCGTTCACCGGTCAGCCGGGGTCCTTCGTCCCGCTGGCGGAGACGCTGCAGGCGTTCAAGGCGCTGACCGAGGGCGAGTACGACCACGTCCCCGAGCAGGCGTTCTTCATGTGCGGTGGCCTCGAGGACCTCGAGCGCAACGCCGACAAGCTCAAGAAGGGCTGAGTTCCGCACCCAGCCCGCCGGAACGGCCGGGTCCCCGCTGGGGGCCCGGCCGTTCCGCGTCCCGGGCCCGGGCGGTGTCGCCGGGACGTGACGAAGAGCCCTGGTGCGCGGGTCTCAAGCGCGGCAGGCTCCGTGCCGATCACCCGAGCAGGGGTCCCGGACGGTCCGGGCAGGGTGCAGGAGACGACAGTGGACGGGACGAGCAGGCCGGACGGCGCCGACTGGAGCTGGCCACCCTCGGCGGCGGTCCCGTACATCGGCGGCCGGCACTTCGTCACCGAGCGGTGGGCGCCGGCGTCCACCGTGCGCCGTCCGTGGGTCCGCGTCGGTCGCTGGACGCTGCTGTACCGCCGCGCCGCCTGACGCCCCGGTCGCGCTGTCGCCGCCGGCTCCCGTGCCGGTCGGGTCCCGGCGTGGCCCGAAGGGGTGGTCCCGGGGATCGCCGGGAGGCCCGGGCGCCCGGGCCGATAGAGTGGGGCCCGAACCGTCGCCGTGTCCACCCGGACGAGGCGACCCCGCACCGCCCGGCGGTGGACCCCGAGGAGTGTCGTGGCGACCCTGCAGGTCGAGTTGGTGGCCGTCGAGCGGATGATCTGGTCGGGCGAGGCCAGCATGGTCATCGCGCGCACCACGGAGGGCGAGCTGGGTGTCCTGCCCGGCCACGCGCCGCTGCTCGGGGAGCTCGCGCCCGGCGGCGTGGTCCGCATCCGGACCACCGAGGGCCAGGACATGGTCGTGGCCGCGCACGGCGGCTTCCTGTCGGTGACCGACCGGGGCGTGTCCATCCTCGCCGAGACCGCGGAGATCTCCTCCGAGATCGACGTCGAGCGTGCCCGTGAGGCGCTGCGCCGCGCCGAGGGCGCCGGCGACGACCCCGAGGCCCTGGCCGCTGCCCGCCGCGCCCAGTCGCGCCTGCGGGCCGCCGGTCAGGAAGCCTGAGGCCCGGCCGACCGGCACCCCGATGAGCCTGCCGGCAGGATGACCACCGCACTGCTGGTCCTGGCCGGGCTGCTCCTCGTCGTGGTGGTGGTCGCCTTCCTGCTGCGCCGCCGGTTCCTGCTCTCCGGCCTGGGCGCGGTCACCATGTGGCTGCGTCCGGGCGGGTCGTCGCGCTGGTCCGTGGGCGTGGCCTGGTACGGCGGGGACGCGCTGCTCTGGTATCGCGCGCTGTCGCTGTCGGTGCGGCCCCAGCAACGGCTGTGCCGCGCCGAGTTCCTGGTCGAGGGACGCCGCGGCGCCGGCCCCGAGGACGTCGCACTGCCGCCGGACGTCGTCGTCCTCTCCTGCGTCACCGCCGCGGGACGCCGGGAGCTGGCGATGGACCCCTCGACGGTGACCGGCTTCCTCTCCTGGGTGGAGTCCGCCCCGCCCGTCCGCTGAGCGCGGCCCGGGATCAGTGCTCGGGGGTGGACGCTTCCCGCTGGGCGTGGGCGCCACTGTGCGCGCCCGGCTCCCACAGCACGTCGCCGCCGGGGTTGGCCACCCGCGCCAGGATGAACAGCAGATCCGACAGCCGGTTCAGGTAGCGGGCCGTCTCGGCGTTGGTGCGGTCGGCGTCGGCCTCCAGCAGCGCCCACACGCTGCGCTCCGCGCGCCGGGTGACCACCCGGGCCTGGTGCAGCAGCGCGGCCAGCGGCGTGCCGCCGGGGAGGATGAAGCTGGCCAGCTTGGGCAGGGTCTCGTTGTACGTGTCGCAGGCCGCCTCGAGCCGCTCGGTGTAGGCGGCGGTGACCCGCAGCGGCGGGAACTCCGGGTCCGGGGCGATCGGCGTGCACAGGTCGGCGCCCACGTCGAACAGGTCGTTCTGCACGCTGCGCAGCAGGTCGGCCAGCTCCGCGGGGGGCGAGCCGAGTGCCAGGGCGACACCGAGCACGCTGTTGGCCTCGTCGACGTCGGCGTAGGCCACGAGGCGCGCGTCGGTCTTCGCCACGCGGCTCATGTCGCCGAGGTGGGTCTGCCCGGCGTCACCGGTCTTCGTGTAGATGCGGGTCAGCCGAACGGTCATGCCTGCGCAGCCTAGGCGCTGCCGTCGGCGGGTTCCCGGCGCGCCGTAGGGTGGTCGGGTGGAGTGCTTCGAGGTCACCGGCGGCACGGCTCTGCGGGGCCAGGTCCGGGTGACCGGTGCGAAGAACAGTGCCCTCAAGCTCATGGCCGCTGCGCTGCTGGCGTCCGGGCGGACCACCATCGAGGAGGTGCCCGACATCCTCGACGTGGCGATCATGAGCGAGGTGCTGCGGCGCCTGGGCTGCGACGTCACCTACGAGCGCCACCCGCACGGCGGGGGCGGCGGCCGGGTCGTCGTCGACGTGCCGGAGGAGCCGGCCACCGAGACCGACTACGACCTGGTGCGCAAGATGCGCGCCTCGATCAGCGTGCTGGGCCCGCTGGTGGCCCGCTGCGGGTCGGCGAAGGTCGCGCTGCCCGGCGGTGACGCCATCGGCTCCCGCGGGCTGGACATGCACATCTCCGGCCTGGAGCGGCTGGGCGCCACCATCGAGAGCGAGCACGGCTTCCTCGTCGCGACCGCTCCGCGGCTGACCGGCACGAGCATCTGGCTGGACTTCCCCTCGGTCGGGGCCACGGAGAACCTCGTGATGGCCGCCGTCCTCGCCGAGGGCACCACGGTGATCGACAACGCCGCCCGCGAGCCGGAGATCGCCGACCTGTGCGCGATGCTCACCGCGATGGGCGCGGTCATCGACGGCGCCGGCACCTCCACCATCACCGTCGAGGGCGTCTCCACCCTCAAGCCGGTCACCTACACGACCGTGCCCGACCGGATCGTGGCCGGCACCTGGGCGATCGGCGCGGTCATGACCCGCGGGGACGTCGTCATCGAGCGGGCCGTGGCCGACCACCTCACCGTCGCCCTGGACAAGCTCACCGATGCCGGCGCGCACGTCCAGCCGCTGGACGGCGGGCTGCGGGTGGCGATGGACGGGCGGCCGCGCTGCGTCGACGTCGTCACGCTGCCGTACCCGGGGTTCCCGACCGACCTGCAGCCGATGGCGGTGGCGCTGGCGTCGGTCTCCACCGGCACCGCGCTGATCACCGAGAACGTGTTCGAGGGCCGGTTCATGTTCGTCAACGAGCTGGTGCGGCTGGGCGCCTCGGTGCGCATCGACGGGCACCACGCCGTCGTCCGCGGCCGGGAGCGGCTCTCCAGCGCCCCGGTGCTGGCCACCGACATCCGGGCCGGCGCCGGGCTGGTGCTGGCCGGGCTGGTCTCCGACGGCGTCACCGAGGTCCAGGACGTGCACCACGTCGACCGCGGCTACCCCGACTTCGTCGAGCAGCTGCGCGGGCTCGGCGTCCAGATCGAGCGGGTGCAGCGCCCGGACTGAGAGGGCCCTCGCTCGACCAGGGCTGTCCTCAGCCCGCGGGGAACGAGCTGGCCAGCCGGCGGGCCCGGTCGGCGTCCTCGGGGAAGACGAGCACCTCGGCGCGGTGCGCGGCGGGGAGGCGGATCGTCGAGCGGATCCCGGCGTCGGAGAGGACGGCGCGCAGCGCCAGCGCGGACTCCCGCGTGGACAGGGTGGCGACGAGCGTGAGCAGGCCGTCGTCCGGCGGGGGACGGCGACGGTCGTCGGAGCCGAACGCCCAGCGCAGGAACAGCGCGAGCAGGGCCATGACGGCGAACGCGATCGCCGGACCCACCAGGAAGTGCAGGCTGCTGCCCGCCCCGATCGGCATCGGCGACCTCCTCCCTCGTGCCCTGCGAGTGTGCCACCGGAGCCCTCCGGAGGGGGTCCTGCTACCGACCGGTAACCGCCCTACACTCCGCGGGCATGCCGTTCCCGCACACGCCGGACGAGCGCGACCGCCCCTGGGTCATGCGCACCTACGCCGGGCACTCCTCGCCGGCGGAGTCCAACGCGCTGTACCGGCGGAACCTGGCGAAGGGACAGACCGGGCTGTCGGTGGCGTTCGACCTGCCCACGCAGACCGGCTACGACCCGGACGACGAGCTCGCGGTCGGTGAGGTCGGCAAGGTCGGCGTCCCGGTGACGCACCTCGGCGACATGCGTGCGCTGTTCGACGGGATCCCGCTCGGCGAGATGAACACGTCGATGACGATCAACGCGACCGCGATGTGGCTGCTCGCGCTCTACCAGGTGGTGGCGGAGGAGCAGGGGGCCGACGTCGCGCAGCTGGCCGGGACGACGCAGAACGACATCATCAAGGAGTACCTGTCGCGGGGGACGTACGTGTTCCCCCCGGGGCCGAGTCTGCGGCTGACCACCGACATGGTCGCCTACACCGTCTCGGCGCTGCCGCGGTGGAACCCGGTCAACATCTGCAGCTACCACCTGCAGGAGGCGGGTGCGACGCCGGTGCAGGAGATCGCCTACGCGATGAGCACCGCCGTCGCCGTCCTCGACTCGGTGCGCGACTCCGGGCAGGTGCCGCTGGAGCGCTTCGACGAGGTGGTCGCGCGCATCTCCTTCTTCGTCAACGCCGGCGTGCGCTTCGTCGAGGAGATGTGCAAGATGCGCGCGTTCACCGAGCTCTGGGACGAGCTGACCCGCGAGCGCTACGGCGTCCAGGACCCCGCGCACCGCCGGTTCCGCTACGGCGTGCAGGTCAACTCGCTGGGCCTGACCGAGGCGCAGCCGGAGAACAACGTGCAGCGGATCGTCCTGGAGATGCTGGCGGTGACGCTGTCCCGCGACGCGCGCGCCCGGGCGGTCCAGCTGCCGGCGTGGAACGAGGCGCTGGGCCTGCCCCGCCCCTGGGACCAGCAGTGGTCGCTGCGGCTGCAGCAGGTGCTGGCCTACGAGACCGACCTGCTGGAGTACGAGGACCTCTTCACCGGCTCGGTGGTCGTCGAGCGGAAGGTCGCCGAGCTCGTCGAGGGCGCCCGCGCGGAGATGGCGCGGGTGCAGGAGATGGGCGGCGCGGTCGCGGCCGTCGAGTCCGGCTACATGAAGGGCCGGCTGGTGGCCTCGCTGGCGCAGCGGCGGCGGCGGATCGAGAGCGGCGAGGACGTCGTCGTCGGGGTCAACCGCTTCGAGGGCACCGAGCCCAACCCGCTGCTGGCCGACCTCGACACCGCGATCCAGACCGTCGACCCGGCGGTGGAGGCGGCGGCCTGCGCGTCGGTCCGACAGTGGCGGGCCGACCGCGACCCCGAGCCGGTCCGGCGCGCGCTGGACGCGCTGCGCGTCGCCGCCGGCGGCGCGGAGAACCTCGTGCCGGCGACCCTGGAGTGCGCCCGCGCCGGCGTGACGACGGGGGAGTGGGCCGGCGTGCTCCGCGAGGTGTTCGGCGAGTACCGGGCACCCACCGGCGTCGCCGCGGCCACCGGCGGGGCGGCGGACGCGACGCTGGCCGGGGTCCGCGAGCGGGTCCGGGTCACGGGGGAGGAGCTCGGCGGCCGGCTGCGCCTGCTCGTCGGCAAGCCGGGGCTGGACGGGCACTCCAACGGTGCCGAGCAGATCGCCGTCCGGGCCCGGGACGCCGGCTTCGAGGTCGTCTACCAGGGCATCCGGCTCACCCCGGCGCAGATCGTCTCCGCCGCGGTCGAGGAGGACGTGCACGTCGTCGGCCTGTCGGTGCTGTCCGGCTCGCACCTGCAGGTCGTGCCTGCGGTGCTGCAGGGACTGCGCGACGCCGGGCTGGACGACGTCCCGGTCGTGGTCGGCGGGATCGTGCCCGACGGCGACGCCCGGCGGCTGCGGGAGCAGGGCGTCGCCCGGGTCTTCACCCCCAAGGACGTCGGGCTGACCGACATCATGGGCCAGATCGTCGACGTGGTGCGGGCGGCGAACGGGCTGGACCGGGCGGTGCCGGCCCCTACGGCGTGACGACGGCGCCGTCGGTGGCGCTGCGGCGGGCGGCGTCCAGCACGGTGGCGGTGGCCACGGCGTCCCGCGGGTCGACCGGCACCGGCCCCTGCCCCCGGACGGCGGCGGCGAAGGCCGGGTAGAAGGTGTCCCAGCGCCCGCGCTCGGTGGGCACCGTCTCGGCGTCGTCCCCGCGGCGCAGCCGGCCCCAGCGCTCCTGCGGCTCGGCGCCCCAGCGGTCGCCGAGGGTCGCCGGGGTCTGGCCGGCCAGCAGCAGCCCCTCCTGCCCGTCCATCGGTCCGCCGACGACGTAGGCGCCCTCGGTGCCGGCCACCCGGAAGCGGTCACCGGGCGCCCCCTGGCTCCAGCTGCCCCACAGGTGGGAGCGGGCGCCACCGGCGTGGGTGAGCGCGACGAAGACGTCGTCGTCCAGACCGCTGTCGCGCCGCCGCCACTCGGCGTAGACGCCGGTCACCGGGCCGAGGAGCACCAGCGCCTGGTCGACCAGGTGGCTGCCGAAGTCCAGCAGTGTGCCGCCGCCGGCCGCGGGCGGGCCCGGCTCGGGGGCGAACCGCTCGAACCGCGACTCGAAGCGGGTGACGGTGCCCAGCCGGCCGGCGTCGACGAGCGCCCGGACGGTGCGGAAGTCGGAGTCCCAGCGGCGGTTCTGGTACGGCGCCAGGGGGAGGCCGAGCTCCTCGGCCAGCCGCACGGAGCCGCGGGCGGCCTCCGCATCGAGCGCGAACGGCTTGTCGCACACCACGGCCAGCCCGAGCCGCAGCGCCTCCTCGGTCAGCGCGGTGTGGGTGTCGGCCGGGGTCGAGACGGCCACGGCCTCGGCACCGGCGTCGGCCAGCTCCGCCAGCGAGGCGAAGGTGCGCAGGCCCGGGTGCTCGCCGGCCACCTGCGCCCGCCGCTCGGCCGAGGTGGTGACCACGCCCAGCAGGTCGCACTCGGGGGCGGCGGCCAGCAGGGGCGCGTGGAAGTACCGGCCGCCGAAGCCGTACCCCACCAGTCCGAAGCGCACGGGATCCATGGGCCGATCATGCCCTGCACCGGTTCCGAGACCGGGCGTACCGCGGCACGCACAAGACGTGACCGACACCCGCTACGGTGCCGCGCGTGCTGAGCCCCCGCCCCGCCGTCGCCGACCCCGACCGGCTGGCCGCCCTCGCCAGCTACCGGCTCGGTGGCCACGCCGGGGACGCCGACCTCGACGCGGTCGTGGCCTACACGGCCCGCGCGCTGCACGCGCCGATCGCGGTGATCAACCTCGTCGGCCCGGACCTGCAGTGCTTCCCCGCCGAGATCGGGGTCGGCGCGCCGTTCTCCACCGTCCCCGACGAGCTGTCGTTCTGCGCCTACGTGGTGGCCATGCGGGTGCCCCTCGAGGTGCCCGACGCGCTCGCCCACCCCGTGTTCGCCGAGAACCCGGCGGTGGCGGCCGGCGCGATCCGGTCCTACCTCGGTGTCCCCCTGATCGACGAGGACGGCTTCGTGCTCGGCTCGCTCGGCGTCTTCGACGACGACGTCCGCAGCTTCTCCGGCGACGACCTCGACGTCCTGGAGATCCAGGTGCGCCTGGTGCGCAGCGTCCTCTCCCTGCGCCGCCAGGTGGCCGCCCACCGCTGGGACGCCCGGCTGCTCGCCCTGCAGGGCCGGGTGCTGGAGGCCGTCGCGACCGGCGCCCCGCTGGAGGACGTCCTCGACCTGCTCGCGGCCGCGGTCCGCGACCTGACGCCCGACGCGGACGCCGGGCAGCAGCTGGCGCTGACCGAGACCGTCGACCGGCTGACCACCGTGGCCGCCGAGGCCGACGGGTGGCGCCGGGCCATGACGCGGGTGGCGCGGCAGGACCCGCTCACCGGGCTGGCCAACCGCGCCCACCTGCTCGACGCCGGGCGGGCGGCCCTGGCCGGGGGCGGCGCGGTGCTGTTCATCGACGTCGACCGCTTCAAGGAGGTCAACGACCGCGGCGGCCACGCGGTGGGGGACCAGCTGCTCGTCCGGCTCGCCGACCGCCTCCGCGACCAGCTGGAGGAGGTGCCGGACGCGGTGGTCGGCCGGCTCGGCGGGGACGAGTTCGCCGCCGTCCTGCCCGGCCTGGACCGCGAGACGGCGGCAGCGGTCGGCGAGCGCCTGGCGGCCGCGCTGGTCGACGAGGTGGAGGTCGGCCGGCGCAGCGTCCGGGTCTCGGCCAGCATCGGGCTGGCCGTGGCGGAGCCGGGGATGGCGTTCGAGGACGTCCTGCAGGCGGCGGACCTCGCCATGTACGGGGCCAAGGAGCGCGGCCGCGGGCGGTTGCACGGCGGCACCTCGCCGGTCGAGGTCCGCTAGCGTCGGCTCATGAGTGCTGAAGGTGCGCCCCGGGTCGCCCGCGACGGCGACGTCGTCACCATCACGATGTGCCGCCCGGCCAAGCGCAACGCGCTGTCCCGCGAGCACCTCGGTCAGCTGCTGGCCGCGGTCACCGAGGTGGGGGAGAGCGACGCGGCCGGCATCGTGCTGGCCGCCGAGGGGCCGGTGTTCAGCGCCGGGCACGACTTCGCCGACGTCGCCGGCCGGCCGGTGACCGAGGTGCGCAGCCTGCTGCAGCTGTGCACCGAGCTCATGCAGACGCTCCAGGACGTGCCGCAGGTCGTGCTGGCCCGCGTGCACGCCCTGGCCACCGCGGCCGGCTGCCAGCTGGTCGCCTCCTGCGACCTCGCCGTCGCGGCGGAGTCGGCCGGCTTCGCCGCTCCCGGCGGCAAGGGCGGCTGGTTCTGCCACACGCCGATGGTGGCGATCGCCCGCAACGTGGGCCGCAAGCGGGCGATGGAGCTGGCGCTCACCGGCGACGTCATCGACGCGCGGACGGCGCTGGACTGGGGGCTGGTCAACCGGGTGGTGCCCGACGCCGAGCTTGACCAGGCCGTCGCCGACCTGATGGAGCGCGCCACCCGCGGCTCGCGGGCCAGCAAGGCGTGGGGCAAGCAGACGATGTACGCCCAGCTGGACCGCCCGGAGCGGGACGCCTACGCGACCGCGGTGGAGGTCATGGCCTCGGCCAGCCAGCTGCCCGGCGCCGTGGAGGGCATGACCTCCTTCCTGGAGAAGCGCCGCCCCGTCTGGCCCGACTGACGTGTGCGGTCCTCCCGGCTCGGGGTGGAGGCGCGGCCACCACGTCCAGCGGGGAAGGGCAGGACCAGCGCATGAGTGAGCAGACCCCCGAGCACGCCGAGGTCGAGCGGGGCGGGATGGACGAGCAGAGCGACGCCCCGCTCACCGAGACCGAGGTCGAGACGTCGAAGAAGCCCGAGGACCGCGACAGCGACGTCTGACGCGAGAGCGCCGGCGTCACCTCCCGGGAGACAGGGAGGTGACGCCGCACGCGGTGAGTCCGGACACACCGGGGATGGTGCGGAGCGCGCGGCGCCTTGACCCCTGCGTGCGCAACGTGTGGGGCCTGACCCGGCGGCGCGCGCTCGACTTCGGGCGGATGACGGCCGACGGCTGAGTGCGCATCCCGCGCCCCCGTCGTCCTCTCTCGAACTCCCCGGAAGGCACTCTCCCGTGCTCGCTCGTCTCCGCCGCGTCCCGTTCGCGGCGCAGGTCCTCCTGGGCCTCGTGCTCGGCATCGCCCTCGGGCTCGTCGCCCGAGACCTCGGCCCCGTCGCCGACGGCACCCCCAACTGGCTGACCAGCACCCTCCAGACCGTCGGCTCCACCTTCGTGACGCTGCTGAAGACCCTGGTCCCGCCGCTGATCGTCACCGCGGTGATCGTCAGCATCGCCAACCTCAAGCAGGTCTCCAACGCCGCCCGCCTGGCCGGCCAGACCCTGCTGTGGTTCGCCGTCACGGCGCTGATCGCCGTCTCCATCGGCATCGGTCTCGGCCTGCTCACCGAGCCCGGCCGCAACAGCTCCGTCGACGCGGCGGCGCAGACCGACCCCGGCACCACCGGCTCGTGGTGGGACTTCCTCAACGGCATCGTCCCCGGCAACGTCTTCGGTCTCCAGGCCGCCCCGGCCGACGACGGGACGATCGGGCTGTCGTTCAACGTGCTGCAGCTGATCGTCATCGCGGCCGCCGTCGGCATCGCCGCGCTCAAGGTCGGCGAGCCGGCCGAGCCGTTCCTCGGCCTGGTCCGCTCCGCGCTCGCGATCGTGCAGAAGGTGCTGTGGTGGGTGATCCTGCTCGCCCCGCTGGGCACCGTCGGCCTGATCGGCAACGCCGTCGCCACCTACGGCTGGGAGTCCCTCGGCTCGCTGGGCGTCTTCGCCGGTGCCGTCTACGCCGGCCTCGCGCTGGTGCTGTTCGTCGTCTACCCGGTGCTGCTGCGGCTGCACGGCCTCTCGCCGCTGCGGTACTTCGCCGGTGCCTGGCCGGCCATCCAGCTGGCCTTCGTCTCCCGGTCCTCGATCGGCACGCTGCCGGTGACCGAGCGGGTGACCGAGCAGAACCTGGGCGTCCCGCGCTCCTACGCCTCCTTCGCCGTCCCGCTGGGCGCGACCACGAAGATGGACGGCTGCGCGGCGATCTACCCGGCGCTGGCGGCGATCTTCGTCGCGCAGTTCTTCGGGGTGGACCTGTCGATCACCGACTACCTGCTGATCGCGCTGGTCTCCGTCATCGGCTCGGCAGCCACCGCCGGGGTCACCGGCGCGGTGGTCATGCTGACGCTGACCCTCTCCACGCTGGGCCTGCCGCTGGCCGGCGTCGGCCTGCTGCTGGCGATCGACCCGATCCTCGACATGGGCCGCACCGCGGTGAACGTGGCCGGCCAGGCGCTCGTGCCGACGATCGTGGCCAAGCGCGAGGGGATCCTCGACGTCGAGCGCTACCGGTCGACGTCGACGACCGACCCGCTGGCCCCCGCCGACGAGCACGGTGGTGTGGACGTCGACCTGCGCGAGCCCGCCACGGTCTGAGAAGTACCACCACCGGCCGGCCCGGTCCTCCGCCTGGAGGGCCGGGCCGGTCGCGTCAGTGCTGCTGGAGGTCGGCGCAGCCGGTCTCGTGCGGCAGCAGCGGGCGCAGGGTGAGCGCCCAGCGGCTGCCGTCGGCGGCCAGCCACGGCGTGAGGGCGTTGGCCCGGCCCGCCGCCTCGAGGACGGCGTCGGCCTCCGCGCCGCGGGCGACCACGCACGAGAGCCCGAGCCGCTCCTCCAGCCACTCGCCCGGAAGTGCCGGGCCGGGCCAGGTCGACTCCGGCTGGACGAGGTCCGGCTCCGGGGCGGCGGTGTACTCGGTCGCCACCGCGGCGACCGCGGCCGGCACGAAGGGCTCCGGACCCGCGGCGCCCAACGACGCGTCCGGCGAGCTCAGGACGTCGATCAGGCCCATCAGCTCACCGCGGACGGCGCGCTGCTCCAGGGTGAGGCCGCCGTCGTCGGGCAGCTCGAAGAGGGCCTGCACCTCGCGGACCGACGTGCCCTCCTCGGTGACCAGCGTGAAGCGGGTCGCCGGGGCGTCGGCGACCGGCGGGCTGCCCAGGTCGCCGGTCTCGGGGACCCCGGCGGCCACGGCGCGGTCGACCACGGTCCGCACGCCGTCGGCGTCCAGCTGCCAGACCTGCACGTTGGGGAGCGCCGGCCCGGGGTAGATCGCCGGCACCGGGCCCTGGGTGAGCACCCGCCCGTCGGCGTACACGGCGACCAGCGGCAGCCGCGCGGCCAGCAGCTCCGGCGTCACGAAGCCGCCCACGTGCTCGACCAGCAGCACGGGCCGGCCCGGGTCGCCGGCGGCCGGGGCCTGGGGGGCGTGCGTGTCGCCCCCTCGCTGGGCGCACGCGCACAGCAGGAGGAGCAGGGCCAGGGCGACGGGCAGGGCTCTGGTCACGCCCGCCAGGATGCCGTGCGGCGCCCTGCCCGCCCCGGTCCGGCGACCCGTCGTTGCCGGTTCGGTACCGTCGGACCCCGTGCGCCTGGTCATCGCCCGTTGCTCGGTCGACTACATCGGGCGGCTCACCGCCCATCTCCCGATGGCGTCCCGCCTCCTGCTGGTCAAGGCGGACGGCTCGGTGTCGGTGCACGCCGACGACCGCGCCTACAAGCCGCTGAACTGGATGACGCCGCCGTGCTCGCTCAAGGAGGAGCTGACTGACGGGTCGGGCACCTGGACGGTCACGAACAAGGCCGGCGAGCAGCTGGTCATCACCATCGAGTCGGTCGAGCACGACTCCTCGCACGAGCTGGGCATCGACCCGGGCCTGCAGAAGGACGGCGTCGAGGCGGAGCTGCAGCGGCTGCTGGCGCTGCACGTGGAGACCTTCGGGGCCGGCTGGTCACTGGTCCGGCGCGAGTACCCGACCGCGATCGGCCCGGTGGACCTGCTCTGCCGGGACGCCGACGGCGCCACCGTCGCCGTCGAGGTCAAGCGGCGAGGGGAGATCGACGGCGTCGAGCAGCTGACCCGCTACCTGGAGCTGCTCAACCGCGACCCGCTGCTCGCGCCGGTCCGCGGCGTGTTCGCCGCCCAGGAGATCAAGCCGCAGGCGCGGGTGCTCGCCGGCGACCGCGGCATCGACTGCCTCACCGTCGACTACGCCGTCCTGAAGGGCACCGACGACCCGTCGCAGCGCCTGTTCTAGCGGCGAGCGGAGTCGCCCGAGCGCGGGAAGCGTCACCGAGAGACTCCGCTACCTTGGCAGCGTGGCCAGGGAACTGAACGAGGTCGGTGTCGTCGGGCTGGGCACCATGGGTGCCGGGATCGCCGAGGTGCTCGCCCGCGCGGGCCTGTCGGTGACCGCCGTGGACGTCGACGACGCGGCCGTGGCCCGTGGGCGAGAGCACCTGGAGCACTCCACCGGACGCGCGGTGCAGCGCGGCAAGCTGGACCCGGCCGAGCGCGACGCGATCGTGGAGCGGATCCGGTTCAGCACCTCGCTGGAGGACCTCGCGCACGCGGAGCTGGTGGTCGAGGCCGTGCCCGAGCGCATGGACCTCAAGTGCGAGATCTTCGGGAAGCTGGACAAGATCTGCCTCCCGGACACCATCCTGGCGACCAACACCTCCAGCCTGTCGGTCACCGAGATCTCCGTGGCCACCGGCCGGCCGAGCAAGGTCATCGGCATGCACTTCTTCAACCCGGCGCCGGTCATGAAGCTGGTCGAGGTCGTGCGCACCGTCGTCACCGAGCCGTCGGTGGTGGAGGACGTCGAGGCCCTGGCCACGCGGCTGGGCAAGGTCGACGTCACCATCGGCGACAAGGCCGGGTTCATCGCCAACGCGCTGCTGTTCGGCTACCTCAACCACGCCGTGTCGATGTACGAGAACCACTACGCCAGCCGCGAGGACATCGACGCAGCCATGCGGCTGGGCTGCGGCCTGCCCATGGGCCCGCTGGCGCTGATGGACCTCATCGGCATCGACACCGCCTACGAGATCCTCGACACGATGTACAAGCAGTCGCGCAACCGGCTGCACGCGCCCGCCCCGATCATCAAGCAGATGATGACCGCGGGGCTGCTGGGCCGGAAGACCGGCCGCGGCTTCTACACCTACGCCGACCGGGACTCCGCCCAGGTCGTCCCCGACGCCCTCACGCCGGCCGAGGGTGCCGCCGGCGCGGGCGCCCGGGCGGTGCGCCGGGTCGGTGTCGTCGGCTCGGGCACGATGGCGACCGGCATCGTGGAGGTGGCCGCCAAGGCCGGTCACGAGGTCGTCTTCGTCGCCCGCACCCTGGACAAGGTGGAGGCGGTGCAGGCCGCCCTGGGCCGCTCGCTGGACAAGCAGGTCGTCCGCGGCCGGCTGGAGGAGTCCGCCCGCGACGAGGCGCTGGGCCGGGTCACCGGCAGCGCGTCGCTGGACGACCTCGCCGACGTCGACCTGGTCATCGAGGCCGTGGTCGAGCACCTCGGCGTCAAGCGGGCGCTGTTCGCCAACCTCGGCGAGATCTGCAAGCCCGGGGCGGTGCTGGCCACGACGACCTCCAGCCTCCCGGTCATCGAGTGCGCCCAGGCCAGCGGCCGCCCGGCCGACGTCGTCGGCCTGCACTTCTTCAACCCCGCCCCGGTCATGAAGCTGGTGGAGGTCGTCTCCACGATCGCCACCGCGCCCGACGTCGCGGCCACCGCCCACGCGGTCTCGCAGACGCTGGGCAAGCACCCGGTCGCCTGCACCGACCGGGCCGGCTTCATCGTCAACGCGCTGCTGTTCCCGTACCTCAACGACGCGGTCCGGATGCTCGAGGCGCACTACGCGACCGCCGACGACATCGACGCGGCCATGAAGGTCGGCTGCGGCTACCCGATGGGCCCCTTCGAGCTGCTGGACGTCGTGGGTCTGGACGTCGCCCTGGCCATCGAGCGCGAGCTCTACGTCGAGTTCCGCGAGCCCGGTTTCGCCCCCGCCCCGCTGCTGGAGCACCTGGTCACCGCCGGCTACCTCGGCCGCAAGACCGGTCGCGGGTTCCGGGACCACGCGCGGGACTGAGCGCCAGGTGCCCCGCCGGAACGGCCGCAACGGGCCGCGCCCGGCCGCCCGCGACCCGTTCCGCCGTCCCGACCCCGTCGAGGAGGCCGCCGACGGGGACTGGGTGGTGCGGGCGGTGACCGGGGCGGCGACCGGCAAGACCTACCGCTGCCCGGGGTGCGACCAGGAGATCCGGCCCGGGGTGCCGCACGTCGTCACCTGGCCGGCCTACGCCCGCGACTCCGACCTCGACCCCTGGGACACCGGCTCGGCGGCCGACTCGCGCCGGCACTGGCACACCGCCTGCTGGCGCGCGCGGTCCCGGCGGCGCTAGGCGTCCTACAGCTGGGCGAGGACCGCCGTCACGACCACGTTGTCGGTGTAGCTGCGCCGGCCCCGGTCGAACTCCCCGCCACAGGTGACCAGCCGCAGCTCCGCGCGGGGTGTCGGGCCGTAGACCGCCGCGGTCGGGAACTCGTCCTTCGCGTACCGGCCGACCCCGGTGACCACGAAGCGGGCGGTCGTCCCGTCGCCGCGGTCCACGAGCACCTCGTCGCCGGCCGCGAGGTCGCGCAGCCGCCAGAAGACGGCCGGGCCCTCCCGCGAGTCGACGTGGCCGGCGACGACCGCCGGCCCCACGTCGCCGGGCGCCGCGGCGCCGGGGAACCACCCGGCCCGGTCGTACGCGGCGGGCGGCACCAGCGCGCCGGCCGCGTCCACCCCGAGCCGGACCAGGGGGCTGTCGACGCCGATGGCCGGCACGCGGACCCGCAGCGGCGCGGCCGACGGGGCGGCGGCGTCCTCGACGGCGACCGGCGTTCCCGCGGGCGCCGCCGGCGCGGGGGACAGCAGCGCCACGGCGCCGCCCACCAGCGCGGTGGCGGCCAGCAACCGGCGCACCACCGGCAGCACCGGACGCCGGGCCGCGCTCACCGGATCCGTGCCCGCAGCCGCAGCACGGTGAGGACGGCGGCGGCCAGCGCCGCACCGGCCACGACGGCGGGCAGGGGGGAGCGGCCCGCCGTCCCCCCGGCACCGGTCTCGATACCGCCGGTGGGGACGACGGCCGCGCCGGCGGCGTCGAGCAGGACGCGGACGGTCAGCCCGCCGTCCGGCCGGTCGAGCACGAGCAGGCTGTAGAGGCTGCCGGCGGCCAGCTCGACCGGGACGTCGGCCGGCGCACCGCCGGACCGCAGCTGCAGCGCGGTCGCGCCCGCCGGCACCGCGACGTACGACCCGGCCTCGGGAGAACGCAGCCCGCCGGCGACCACGACGCCGTCGGCGGTGACGTCGAGGGACGGCGTCCCCGCGGCGGCGGCCACCACGCGGACGCGCGCCGACCCGGCCGGGGGAGGCGTGCGGTCGTCGTCCAGGACCACGAGCCGCAGGTCGGCGAAGGAGCCCACCGCGGCCACCGTGCGGGCGGCGCCGGCGGGCAGCTCGACGGTCGACGACAGCACCGGCGGGCTGCCGGGCGCGGCACCGACGGCGCGGACGCTGACCGCGTAGGTGCCAGGAGGCACCTCCTGGTGCGTCGAGGCGTCGCCGTAGCCCAGCTCCTGGGGCGGGACGATCCCATCCGTGCCGCGGGCGGTCACCGAGAGGGTGACGGCCGGGGTGTCGGGAGAGAGGTGCGCGACCCGCAGCAGGGCCGTCTCCGCTGCCGCCGCGGGCAGGCCGGGGAGCACGGCGCCCGCGGCGAGCAGGACGACGACGAGGGCCCGCAGCGCGCGAGGGACGCCCCCGGCCGGGCGGGCGGCGCGCGCCGGGCGGGGGAGCAGGGAGCCGCTCAGCGGCGGCCGGGGGTCACCGGGCGGCTGCCGGTGTCGGGCTGGTCGGGCTTGACCGCCGGCTGGACCAGGGTCGGCGGGTCGACCCTGGCCCCGGTGGCCGTGCTGCCGGCCCCGACGGGTCGCAGCTGCTGGGTGGTCTGGGCCGACGGGTCCGGAGCGTCATTCCGGTCGTCCTCGTCCGACGGCGCCGAGGCCGGGGCCTGCTGCGACGGTGTCTCGTGCGCGGGCCCCTGCTGCGGTGCCCCAGGGGAGTCCGGCGCGGCCGGCTGCGCCGGCGGCCGGGTGGGCTGACGGGCCGCGGCCGCCTCCCCGGTGCCCGTGCGCGGCGGCTCGGCCGGGCGGGTGGCCGCCGGCTGCGGGGCCGTGGTGGGGCGGACGGCAGGCTGCTGGGCGGTCACCGGCCCGACGGGCTCCTGCGCCGCCGGGCGCGGCCCGGGCTGCGGCGCCGGCGACGGCTGCGGCGCAGGCGACGTCTGGGGTGCAGCGCCCTGCTGCGGCTGGCGGGGCGTCGGCGATGGCCGGTCCTGCCCGGGGACGGGCGGCCGCGGGCCGGTCGTGGGCTCGGGACGCCGGTCGCCGAGGTCGGGGAGCGTGTCCAGCACCCGCCGGGCCTCGGTCAGCCGGCCGACCAGCTCGTCGCGCACGGAGCGGACCGCCGCCGCGGCGGCCTCGGCCTCGCCGACCAGCCGGGCGGCGTGCTGCTCGGCCGCCGCGACCCGCTGCCGGGCGGCCTCGGCGGAGGCGTGGTCGCGCTCCTGGTCACGCTGGGCGGCCTCCTGCCGGCGGGCCCGCTGGGCGATCTCGAAGTCCTCCTCGACCTTCGTCCGCCGGGCCTGGGACTCGGCGTCGAGCCGGGCCACCTTCTCCTGGGCCTTGGCGACCAGCTCGTCGGCGCGGATCTGCGCCTTGGTGGCGATCTGCTCGGCGTTCTGACGGGCCTCGGCGATCATCCGCTCGACCTCGGCGCGGCCGGCGGCGTGCCGCTCGTGCATCGCCCGCTCCTCGGCGGCGGTCTGCTCGCGCAGCGCCTGCGCCTCCTCCTGGGCGGCCCGCCGGATGTCGGCGGCCTCCTCCTCGGCGAGCCGCAGCATGTGCGAGATGCGCTCGCTCATGTTCTCGAAGGTGGCCGGGCCCGCGGAGGCGGCCTTGCGGCGCAGCGCCTCGATCTCCCCGTGCATGGCCTGGAGCTGGCCGGCGAGGTCGGTGGAGCGGGCCATCGCGGCGTCCCGGTCGGCGTACGCCACCCGGATGTCGGCCTCGAGGCGCTCGATCGTCTCGGCGACCTGGTGTCGGTCGAAACCCCGCAACACGACGTCGAACGAGTGCTGGGCCTCACGCATGGGCAGCATGTCGCGGCGGGGGTCGCTCATACGTCCATCCTCGCAGAGTCGGGGTACGGGGTCCGGCGTGTCGCCGAGTCTCCCAGCAGACTGCCAGGGCCACCCTGCCCCGGAGCTACCCCGACCCCGACCGGGGTGCGGGCGGGGTCGGGAGAGCGCGGCGGAGGGCGGCGTGGTCACACGCCCCGGAAGCGGTTGATCGCGGAGAGGTGCTTCGCCCGCTTCTCGTGGTCGGTGACCCCGAGGCCCTCCCGCGGGGCGAGGGTCAGGACGCCGACCTTGCCCTGGTGGGCGTTGTTCTTGACGTCGCAGGCGGCCTGGCCGACCTGCTCCATCGGGTAGACCTTCGACAGGGTCGGGTGGACCAGCCCACGGTCGATGAGCCGGTTGGCCTCCCACGCCTCCTTGTAGTTGGCGAAGTGCGACCCGATGACCCGCTTGAGGTTCATCCAGAGGTAGCGGTTGTCGTACTGGTGCAGGAAACCGCTGGTGGATGCGCAGGTGACGATCGTGCCGCCCTTCTTCGCGACGTAGACCGACGCGCCGAAGGTCTCCCGGCCCGGGTGCTCGAAGACGATGTCGGGGTCGTCACCGCCGGTCAGCTCGCGGATCCGCTTGCCGAACCGCTGCCACTCCCGCGGGTCCTGGGTGTCCTCGTCCTTCCAGAACGTGTAGCCCTCCGCGGAGCGGTCGATGACCAGCTCGGCACCCATCGAGTGCACGATGGCGGCCTTCTCCGGGCTGGAGACGACGCAGACCGGGATGGCGCCGCCGTTGAGGGCCATCTGGGTGGCGTAGGAACCCAGGCCACCGGAGGCGCCCCAGATGAGGACGACGTCCCCCTGCTTCATGGCCGCCCCGTTGTGGCTGACCAGCTGCCGGTAGGCGGTGGAGTTGACCAGCCCGGGGCCGGCGGCCTCCTCCCAGGTGAGGTGGGCCGGCTTGGGCATGAGCTGGTTGCTCTTGACCAGGGCCAGCTCGGCCAGGCCGCCGAAGTTGGTCTCGAAGCCCCAGATCCGCTGCTGCGGGTCGAGCATGGTGTCGTCGTGGCCGGCCGGGTCCTCCAGCTCCACCGACAGGCAGTGGGCGACCACCTCGTCGCCGGGCCGCCACTTGTGCACGCCCGGGCCCACCCGCAGGACGACGCCGGCCAGGTCGGACCCGACCACGTGGTAGGGCAGGTCGTGCCGCTTGGCCAGGTCGTGCAGCCGGCCGTAGCGCTCCAGGAAGCCGAAGGTGGAGACCGGCTCGAAGATCGACGTCCAGACGGTGTTGTAGTTCACCGACGAGGCCATCACCGCCACGATCGCCTCGCCCGGGCCGAGCTCCGGGGTCGGCACCTCCTCGACGTGCAGCGACTTGCGGGGGTCCTTGTCCTTGGTGGGCAGGCCCTCGAACATGTCCTGCTCGTCCTTGCGGACCAGCACGGCCCGGTAGGACTCCGGCACCGGCAGCCCGGCCAGGGCGTCGGTCTGCTCGGCGAGGATGGCGTCCCTGATCTCGAACACGTGCGTCTCCCGGGGCTTCGTCGACGAAGAACGGTGCCGTGGCGCGAGACGTTACCGGCGAGTAGCCGCGGCGGCAGGTCGCCGTCCCGAGGTGGGTCAGTGACCGTCGGCCGCCGGCTCGACGAGCTCCACGAGCACCCCGCCGGCGTCCTTGGGGTGGACGAAGTTGACCCGGCTGCCGGCCGTGCCGCGCTTGGGGCTGTCGTAGAGCAGCCGCATCCCGCGCTCGCGCAGGGTGGCGGCGGCGGCCTCGACGTCCTCCACCCGGAAGGCCAGCTGCTGCAGGCCCGGCCCCGAGCGGCCGATGAACTTCGCGATCGTCGAGTCGGGGGTGAGCGGCGCCAGCAGCTGGATCCGCGTCCCGCCGTCCCCGACGGCGAGCATCGCCTCGTGGACGCCCTGTTCCTCGTTGATCTCCTCGTGCACCGACCGGATGCCGAAGGCGAGGTCGTAGAAGGCGATCGCCTCGCGCAGGTCGGGCACGGCGATCCCGACGTGGTCGATGGTGGTGAACAGCCCGGCGGGCAGGCCGGAGGGTGCGTCAGTGGTCACGGCGGCATCCTCCCCGACGAGACGTCTCAGACGACAGTCGCCTGTGAGGGCGGTCACAGACGGCCGTCGGAGCCCCTTCCCGACCTATCCTGGCTGGAAGCCCGAAGGCCGCGCGCTCCGCGCGGTCAGCTCTGAGAACAGCCGCACCGCCACCGACGGCGGCGCGGCACTGGAGGCCCCCATGCCCCGTTCGGTCATCGTCAGCGGCGCCCGCACCCCGATGGGCCGCCTGCTCGGCTCGCTCAAGGACTTCTCCGCGGCCGACCTCGGTGCGGTCGCCATCAAGGCGGCCCTGGAGCGGGCCGGCCTCTCCGGCGACCAGGTCGACTACGTGATCATGGGTCAGGTGCTGCAGGCCGGCGCCGGGCAGAACCCGGCGCGGCCCGCGGCCGTGGCCGCCGGCATCCCGATGTCGGTGCCGTCGCTGACCATCAACAAGGTGTGCCTGTCGGGCATCGACGCGATCGCCCTGGCCGACCAGCTGATCCGGGCCGGCGAGTTCGACGTCGTCGTCGCCGGCGGCATGGAGTCGATGACGCAGGCCCCGCACCTGCTGGCCGACTCTCGCACCGGCACGAAGTACGGCGACACGAAGCTCGTCGACTCGATGGCCCACGACGGGCTGTCCGACACCTTCGACCAGATCGCCATGGGCGCCCTGACCGAGAAGGCCAACGACCGCTACGGCCTGACCCGCGAGGAGCAGGACGCCTTCGCCGCCGGCAGCCACCAGAAGGCCGCCGCGGCCCAGAAGAACGGCCTGTTCGACGACGAGATCACCCCGGTGCTGATCCCGCAGCGCAAGGGCGACCCGATCGAGTTCCGCGAGGACGAGGGCATCCGGGCCGACACGACGGCCGACAGCCTGTCCAAGCTCAAGCCCGCCTTCGCGAAGGACGGCACGATCACCGCCGGCTCGGCCTCGCAGATCTCCGACGGCGCCTGCGCGGTCGTGGTGATGTCCGCGGAGAAGGCCGCCGAGCTGGGGCTGACCCCGCTGGCCGAGATCGGTGCGCACGGCGTCGTCGCCGGTCCGGACGCCTCGCTGCAGAGCCAGCCGTCCCGGGCCATCCAGAAGGCCTGCGCCCGTGAGGGCATCGACCCGGCCGGCCTCGACCTGGTCGAGCTCAACGAGGCCTTCGCCGCCGTCGGCATCGTCTCCACCCGCGAGCTCGGCATCGACCCGGAGAAGGTGAACGTCAACGGCGGCGCGATCGCGCTGGGGCACCCGATCGGGATGAGCGGCGCCCGCATCGTGCTGCACCTGGCGCTCGAGCTCGGTCGCCGCGGCGGCGGGGTCGGTGCCGCGGCGCTGTGCGGCGGCGGTGGGCAGGGCGACGCGCTCGTCCTGCACGTGCCCGCCCGCGCGTGACCCCGGACGGCGCCGCCGTCCCGCCGACCGGCCCCGCCGCCCCCCGTGGGCGGCGGGGCCGTCGCGCCGTCGACGTCGCCGACCTCGTCGCCCGTGCCCGTGACGGCGAGGCCCGCGCGGTGGCGCGGCTGGTCTCGCTGGTCGAGGACGCCGGCCCGGCCGTCCGCGAGGTCGCGGCGGCGCTGGCTCCACACACCGGGCACGCCCGGGTCATCGGCCTGACCGGCGCTCCCGGTGTCGGCAAGTCGACGACGACCGCCGCGCTCGTGCGCGCCCTCCGGCGGGCCGGGCAGCGGGTGGGTGTGCTCGCCGTCGACCCGTCGTCCCCCTTCTCCGGTGGGGCGCTGCTCGGCGACCGGATCCGCATGCAGGACTCCGCCGGGGACGCCGGCGTCTACATCCGCTCCATGGCCTCCCGCGGGCACCTCGGCGGGCTGGCCTGGGCCACGCCGCAGGCCCTGCGCGTGCTCGACGCCGCCGGGTGCGACGTCGTGCTGGTCGAGACCGTCGGCGTCGGGCAGTCCGAGGTGGAGGTCGCCGCGCTCGCCGACACCACGCTGGTGCTGGTGGCGCCGGGGGCGGGCGACGGCATCCAGGCGGCCAAGGCCGGGATCCTCGAGGTCGCCGACGTCCTCGTGGTCAACAAGGCCGACCGGGACGGCGCCGACCGCACCGTGCGCGACCTGCGCGCGGTGCTGGCGCTGGTCGAGCGTCCGGACGGCGCCTGGCGGCCCCCGGTCTGCCGGACCGTCGCCACCCGCGCGGACGACGAGGGCATCGGCACCCTCCTCGCGGCCGTCGACGAGCACCGCCGCTGGCTGGGGACGTCGGGGGAGGGCGCCCGCCGGCGGACGGCGCGGGCGGCCCGGGAGATCGAGGCGATCGCCCTGGCGGACCTGCGGGGGCGGATCGGCGAGGTGGGGGGCTCGACGGCGCTCGGAGCGCTCGCCGGCGCCGTGGTCGCGGGGGAGACCGACCCCTTCACCGCCGCCGACGCGCTCCTCGCGCAGTTGTGACCCGCTGAGGGCAGGATGGCGGGGTGAACGGGAAGCCGGACGCCGTCGTCGTCGGAGCCGGGCCGAACGGGCTGGCCGCGGCCCTGCGGCTGGCCGCCGCCGGCCTGCGGGTGCAGGTCGTCGAGGCGGCCGAGCGGCCCGGTGGCGGCATGCGCACCGAGGAGCTCATGCGGCCGGGCTACCGACACGACGTCTGCTCGATCGTGCAGCCGATGGCCGCCGCGGCGCCGTTCTTCCGCGAGTTCGACCTCGCCGGTCGCGGCGTCCGGCTGGTCCAGCCCGAGGTCAACTACGCGCACCCCCTGGACGGCGGCCGCGCCTCGGTCGCGTACCGCTCGATCGAGGAGACCGCCGCGGGCCTCGGTGTGGACGGGCCGGCCTACCGCCGCCTGTTCGAGCCGCTCGTCGAGCACGGCACCGACGTCGTCGACTTCTTCCTGACCAGCCAGCTGCGCCGGCTGCCCACGCGCAGCGTCGGGGCGATCACGAAGTTCGGGCTCAACGGGCTGCCCAACGTGCGCTGGCTGGCCCACCGGTACTTCGAGACCGAGGAGGCCCGCGCCCTGCTCGGCGGGGCGGCCGCGCACGGCATGCTCGACCTGACCCAGCCGCTGACCTCCGCGCTGGGGATGCTGCTCACGATGCTGGGCCACCACGTCGGCTGGCCGCTGGTCGAGGGCGGCTCGCAGAACCTGGCCGACGCCATGGTGACCGCGCTCGAGCAGCAGGGCGGCGAGGTGGTCACCGGGCACCTGGTCACCGACCTGCGCGAGTTCGACGGCGTGCCGGCCGTGCTGCTGGACACCACGCCCGAGGCGTTCGTGGCGATGGCCGGCGACCGGGTGCACGAGGGTTACCGCCGGTGGGTGCGGCGCTACAAGCACGGGGCCGGCGTGTTCAAGGTCGACTGGATCCTGTCCGAGCCGGTGCCGTGGACCAACCCCGACGTCCGCCGGGCCGGGACGATCCACATCGCCGGCACGCTGGAGGAGACGATCGCGGGCGAGCGGGCGCCCAACCAGGGGCAGCTCACCGACCGCCCGTACGTCCTCGCCGTGCAGCCGACCGTCCACGACCCCACGCGGGCGCCGGAGGGCGGGCACGTCTTCTGGGCCTACGTGCACGTGCCGCACGGCGCCGACGTCGACATGACCGAGGCCATCGAGAACCAGGTGGAGCGCTTCGCGCCCGGGTTCAAGGACACCGTGGTCGAGCGGGTCACCAAGGACGCCGTCGCCATGGAGAAGTGGAACCCGGCCTACATCGGCGGCGACATCTCCAACGGCCAGGCGACGCTGCGGCAGATGCTGGCCCGGCCGGTGCCGCGCTGGAACACCTACAAGACGCCGGTGCCGGGCGTGTACCTCGCCTCGTCGGCCACACCACCGGGGCCGGCGGTGCACGGCGCCTGCGGCGACAACGCGGCGCGGGTGGCGCTCCGCGAGGTCTTCGGCGTGCGGCACGTGCCCCCGCTGCGCCCCGCCCCGCGGTAGTCCGGCCGGCCCGGAGGCCAGCCCGTAGCCTCGGGGCCATGGTCCGACCGCTGGGGTTGCCCTTCGATCCCATCGAACGCGCCGGGGACTCGTGGGAGCAGCACTTCGGTCCGGCCGCGACGATGCGCGCCGCGACGTCGGTCTTCCGCGTCCAGCAGATCCTGCTCGCCCGCTTGGACGAGGCGCTGCGGCCGCACGCGCTGACGTTCGCGCGCTACGAGGTGCTCGTCCTGCTGACCTTCAGCCGCACCGGCGAGCTGCCGCTGAAGGTGATCGGCAGCCGGCTGATGGTCCACCCCACGAGCGTCACCAACGCGATCGACCGGCTGGTCGCGGCCGGCTACGTCGACCGCCGGCCCAACCCGGCCGACGGCCGCGGCGTGCTCGCCGGCATCACCGAGCGCGGCCGGTCCGTGGTCGAGACGGCCACCGCCGCGCTGACCGCGCTCGACTTCGGCCTGGGCGACGTGCCCGAGGACGAGCTCCGGACCCTGTTCGACATCCTCAAGCGGGTCCGGCTCGGCGCCGGGGACGTGGCCGACGCCGAGGCCGCGGTCGGCTGAACACCCCGGCGTCGCCGCGCCGGCGGTGGGATGATCGAGGTCATGCAGCCCTCCCGCCCCGGACGCCCAGACCCGCGCGCACAGGCCCAGCAGGCGCAGCTGGCCGCCTCACTCGCCGGCGCGGTCGACCTCGCCGCCGTCAAGGCCCGCTCCGAGGCCGCGGCACGGGCACAGGCCGCACCCCCGCCCGCGCCCGCCGCCCCCGGCGCCCCGGCCGGCGCCCCCGGCGGCGCGGTCGTCGACGTCACCGAGGCCACCTTCCAGACCGAGGTGCTCGACCGGTCCTTCCAGGTGCCGGTCGTGCTCGACCTGTGGGCCGAGTGGTGCGGGCCGTGCAAGCAGCTGTCCCCGGTGCTGGAGCGGCTGGCCGCGGAGGGCGGCGGGTCCTGGGTGCTGGCGAAGGTCGACGTCGACGCCAACCCGGCGCTGGCCCAGGGCCTCCGGGTGCAGGGCATCCCGGCGGTCAAGGCCGTCTGGCAGGGGCAGCTGGTCGCCGAGTTCACCGGCGCCATCCCCGAGGAGCAGGCCCGCGAGTTCGTCACCGAGCTGGTCCGCGCCACCACCGGCGGCGCCGTCCCGGGTGCCGAGCAGGGGGAGCCGGTTGACGACGACCCGCGCCTGGACGCCGCCGAGGCCGCCCTCGAGCGCGGCGACCTCGCCGCCGCGGAGGCCGCCTACCAGGCGATCGTCGACGCCGAGCCCGACCACCCGGTCGCCGGCCTCGCGCTGCGCCAGGTGCAGTTGTTCCGGCGCGCCGACGAGGCCGGCCCCGACGCCCTGGCCCGGGCCGACGCCGCCCCGGACGACGTGACCGCGCAGACCCGCGCCGCCGACTTCCTGCTCGGCACGGGGGACGTCGAGGGTGCGTTCGCCCGCCTGCTCGACGTCGTCCGCCGGACCGCGGGTGAGGAGCGCGACCAGGCCCGCAAGCACCTGGTGGAGCTCTTCGGGGTCGTCGGCGACCAGGACCCGCGGGTGGGCGCCGCCCGCCGCGAGCTCACCATCGCCCTGTACTGAGCCGGTCGGCTGGGCCGACCCCCACGGCGGGCCGGCTCAGCCGACGATGTCTGCTGGTCGGCTTCCGCGCCCTGGTCCGCTCCTCGCTCGCCGGCGCTCGCTGCGATGCTCCCAGGGCTGTCAGCCGACGCCGACGTCGCACGCGCGGGCGCCCTCGAGGAACCCGCTGCGGAAGAGGTCGACCAGCTGGAAGCCCGTGGCGTTCGTGTCGCCGAGCACCTGCGGGTCGTTGCCGTACTCGAGCAGGAACTGGACGCTCTCGTCCAGGTCGCCCGGCGAGATCAGGACGTTGGTGAGCTCGCCGTTGTAGACCTGCGCGCTGTACCAGCCGGCCAGGCAGACCGCCGAGCGCAGCGCCTCATCCCCCTCGGCGGACAGCCCCAGCTGGTCGCGCGCGGCCAGGGCGTACGGGATGGCGACGGCGGTGGGGACGGCGTAGTCGCCCAGTGACTCGTACGCAGGGCCGGTGAGGTCCTGCTCGTCGTAGCCGACCAGCCCGCCGTCGCCCGTGCCGTCCCCGGGTGGGCAGTACACGAGGTCGACGTCGCCGGCCGCGCACTCCGGTGCCTGGCCGCTGAAGGGTGCGAGCTCCGGCGCGGTGAAGGTGCCGTCGAGCACCTCGGTGAAGGCGCGGTCCCAGAACTCCGGCAGGGAGGTCTCGACGATCTGCTGGATCGTCGAGTAGGAGGAGTTGCCGCCGCTCTCGAAGTCGCGGTCGGTGGTGAACTCGCCCTGGGTGAACACGCGGTCGGAGCCGAAGCGGTCGCGGCAGGCCACCGGGCCGTCGTCGAAGCCCTCCTGGAACGCCGCGACCCGGTCGAAGTAGGAGCCGTGCGCCTGCTCCTCGTCGGTGCCGGTCCCGACGGGGTCGCGCAGCAGCAGGTAGCCGCGCAGCAGCTCGTCGAGCTCGGGCTCGCGGATCTGCGAGTGCGAGGCCTCGCCGTCGGCGACCCACGCCGTCCAGGCGCCGCCGAAGCAGTCGGCCTGCGTCTCGGTGGCGATCGACGTCGGTGGCGAGCCGACCCGGCCCTGGACGGCGTGACCGAACTCGTGCGCCATCACCAGCGCGGGGATGAACCGCCCGTAGCCGTCGGCGAGCTCGGCGAGGAAGGCCCGGTCGTAGCTGATCGAGTCGGAGTTCGGCGCCTGCGGCGCCTGGCAGTAGAAGGCGTTGCCCTCGACCTCGCGCGGGTCGGCACCGCACCCGACGCCCTGCGGGTAGACCGCGGGGTCGACGTCCCCGGGGTCGACGCTGAAGTAGCCCCCGGCCAGCGGGCTGAAGCGGGCGCCGAACACGTCGGGGAACTGCTCGGCCCAGTAGTCCTCGAGGTCGGCGAGGGCGTTGCGGGCGAGCACGTCGATCGGCCCGTCGACCGCACCCACGACGTCCACCCGGCCCGGTTGGGCGTCGTCCGGCGGTGGGTCGGCGGCCCTCGGCCGGCCGGGGACGACGACCATGCAGCCGGACACCGCGAGCAGCGCGGTCACGGCCAGGAGGGCCGGGACGACCCGGCGCAGCAGAGCAGCAGGCATGTCCCCGGCATCGTCTCATCGCGGAGCCGGCCCCGCTGGGGGAGCGGCCGCGCCGTCTCGCGGCGGACGGCCGGTGCCCCGCGCGGCCGGACCGGTCGGCCCGGCCGCGCAGGGGTGCTGCTCAGCCCTCGTGCAGGAACCAGACGGTGCCCAGTGGCGGGGCCGACAGCGTGGCCGAGTAGGGCTGGCCGTGCCACGGCTCCTCGACGGCCTCGATGCCGCCCAGGTTGCCGACGCCGGAGCCGCCGTAGCCCTCGGCGTCGGTGTTGACCACCTCGCGCCAGAACCCGGGGCGGGGCAGCCCGATCCGGTACCCGTGGTGCGGGGTGCCGGCGAAGTTGACGACGCACGCCAGCGTCTGGCCGGCGCCGGTCGCCCCACCCTCGTCGGCCGTCCCGTCCCCGGCTGTCCCGCCGCCCGCGCCCGGCAGCCCGAAGCGGAGGAACGACAGCACGTTGCCCGACGCGTCGTTGGCGTCGATCCACTGGAACCCGGCCGGGTCGACGTCCTGCGACCACAGCGCCGGCAGCTCCTTGTAGCGGGCGTTGAGGTCGGTGACCAGCGACAGCACGCCGCGGTGGGCGGGGTCGTCGAGGTGCCACCAGTCCAGCGAGCGGCTCTCGGCCCACTCGGCGTCCTGGGCGAACTCCGAGCCCATGAACAGCAACTGCTTGCCGGGGTGCGCCCACATGTAGGCCAGGTAGGCGCGCAGGTTGGCCAGCTGCTGCCACCGGTCGCCGGGCATCTTCCGCAGCAGGGAGCCCTTGCCGTAGACGACCTCGTCGTGGCTGATCGGCAGCACGTAGTTCTCGGAGTAGGCGTACATCATCGAGAACGTCAGCTGCCCGTGGTGGTAGCTGCGGTACACCGGCTCACGCTGCACGTAGGCCAGCGAGTCGTGCATCCAGCCCATGTTCCACTTGAAGCCGAAGCCCAGGCCGCCGAGGTGGGTGGGCCGGGTGACCCCCGGCCAGGCCGTCGACTCCTCGGCGATGGTGACCACCCCGGGTACCTCACGGTAGACGGTCGCGTTCATCTCCTGCAGGAACGCCACCGCCTCGAGGTTCTCCCGCCCGCCGTACTTGTTGGGCACCCACTCGTCGCGGGAGTAGTCCAGGTACAGCATCGAGGCCACCGCGTCGACGCGGACGCCGTCGACGTGGAACTCCTTGCACCAGTAGAGGGCGTTGGCGACGAGGAAGTTGCGCACCTCGGAGCGGCCGAAGTCGAAGACGTAGGTGCCCCAGTCCAGCTGCTCGCCGCGGCGGGGGTCGCCGTGCTCGTACAGCGGGGTGCCGTCGAAGCGGGCCAGCGCCCAGTCGTCCTTGGGGAAGTGCGCGGGGACCCAGTCGACGATCACGCCGATGCCGGCCTGGTGCGCCTTGTCCACCAGGTAGCGGAAGTCGTCGGGGGTGCCGTAGCGGGCGGTGGGGGCGTAGTAGGAGGTGACCTGGTAGCCCCACGAGCCGCCGAACGGGTGCTCGGCGACCGGCATGAACTCGATGTGGGTGAAGCCGGCCGCCACGACGTAGTCGACCAGCTCGTCGGCGAGCTGGCGGTAGGACAGCCCCTGCCGCCACGAGCCGACGTGCACCTCGTAGACGCTCATCGGCCGCTGGTGCCAGCCGGCCTGGGCCCGGTCGGCCAGCCACTCGTCGTCGGCCCACTCGTGGGTGGACTCGGTGACGACCGAGGCGTTCAGCGGCGGCACCTCGGTGGCGAAGGCGAGCGGGTCGGACTTCTCCCGCCACACGCCGTCGCGGCCCAGCACGTGGTAGCGGTACCGCGTGCCCACCTGGACGCCGGGGACGAAGATCTCCCAGACGCCGGAGGAGCCCAGCGACCGCATCGGGTAGGCGCGGGCCTGCCAGTAGTCGAAGTCGCCGGTCACCTTCACGCCCTGCGCGTTGGGCGCCCAGACGGCGAAGGACACACCCTCGACCGGGCCGCCCGGGGTGTCGTAGCGCCGGACGTGGGCGCCGAGCACGTCCCACAGCCGCTCGTGCCGGCCCTCGCGGATGAGGTGCTGGTCGAGCTCGCCGACGGTCGGCAGCCAGCGGTAGGGGTCGTCGACGGTGTAGGTGCTGGTCCCGCCCTGACCGTCGCCGTAGCTCACGTCGATCCGGTAGTCGCCGGGCTGCTGGGGGAGCCGCGCCTCGTAGATGCCGCCGCCGTGCAGCTGGCGGGCGTCGTACCGGGAGCCGTCCTGGTCGACGACGGTGACCGAGACCGCGTCGGGCCGCAGCGTGCGGACCACCCAGCCCTGCGCGGCCGGGTGCGGGCCGAGGACGCTGTGCGGCGCGTAGGACCAGCCCTCGACGATCGCGCGCAGCTGCTCCCCGGTGACCTCCTCGGCGGCCGGCCGCCCGTCGGGGACCGTGCCGGCGACGACCGTGTCCGCCGAGGCGGTGCCGGCCGGGGCGGTGTCCTCCGGCGCCTGCGGGGTGCTCGGCTCGGCCGGCTCGGGGCTCGGCGGCTCCGGCTGGGGAGCCGGCGCCCCGCTCGGGCTGCCCGGCTCGGCGATCGGCGCGGGGGCGACCACGGGTGTGGCGGTGCCGCCCTGCGCGAGGACGACGTCCTCCTGCGGGACGTCGGTGTCGCCGGCGGCCCGCGCGGCCGCGGCCTTCTTCGCCGCGGCCGTGCGGGGGGTGGTCTTCTTGGCCGCGGCCCGCTTGGTGGCCTTCTCGACCGGTGCCGCGTCGCCCTCGCCGCCCGCCACGGCGGCGGCGGTCTTCCTCGCCGCGGGGGCCTTCTTGGCGGCGGGGGCCTTCTTCGCCGCTGGTGCCTTCTTCGCCGCGGCGCGCTTGCGCGGCGCGGTCGGGTTCACCACCGGCTCGCTCTCGGCGGCCTCGGCCCGGGCCGCCTTCTCCTCGACGGCGGCCTGCAACTCCTCCTTGGTGGCCGGTGGGCGGCTGCCGGAGTCGATGGTGGGCTCGGGAGCACCGGTGGTGCCGTCGGTCGTCCCCTCGGGGGTCGTCATCGCGTCGCCGTCCTCTTCGGTGCGGGTGGTCGGTGGTCGGAGCTGCCCGCGCGTCAGTCCGCGGCGGTGAGCCGGGACAGCGACTGCAGCGGGATCATCAGCCAGTGCGGGCGGTTGCGCGCCTCGTAGACGCACTCGTAGACGGCCTTGTCCGCCTCGAAGGCCCGCAGCAGCGGTGAGTCGCCGCACGGGTCCAGGCCGCTGGCGGCCGAGTAGCCCGCGCAGAAGGCGCTGCGGTTGCGCTCTGCCCACTCCTGCGCCCGGTATGCCCGCTGCGGGTCCTCTGGCTGCTCGACGAGCATGTGACGTGCGGCGTAGTCGAAGCTGCGCAGCATGCCGGCGACGTCGCGCATGGGGCTGTCGAGCTCGCGGCGGGCGGCCAGCGGGCGGGCCGGCTCCCCCTCGAAGTCGAGCACGATCCAGCCGGTGGCGGTGCGAAGCACCTGCCCGAGGTGCAGGTCGCCGTGCACCCGCTGGCGGACGACGGTCTCCTGGGTGTCGGCCACGGCGGCGTACACCGCGCGCAGGCCGTCGGCGTGCTCGGCCAGCTGCGGGACGACGGCGATCGCCGACTCCAGACGGGAGGTCATCTGCTCGGCCAGCGTCGCGAACCACTCCTGGTCGGCGGACTCGGTGGGCAGCACCTTGGCCATGTCGGCGTGCACCGACGCGGTCGCCGCACCGAGCCGCTCGCTGTCGGCGGCGAAGTCCCCGCCCACCTCGTCGGCGTGCAGGTCACCCTCGGCGTACAGGTCGCGGACGCTGGCGGTGGCCAGCCGCCACCCGTCGCTGGCGTTGGGCACGAACGTCTGCAGCATCGCCACCGTCGCCGGCTCCGCCGACGCGTCGGAGGAGTCGATCTCGATGTGCCCGAGCAGCGGCGCGATGTGCGGGTTCTGCGTCTTGCGCAGCGCGTCGTGCACCTCGACGTCCGGGTTGAGCCCGGGCTCGAGCCTCCGGAACAGCTTGAAGATCGCCTCCTGGCCGTAGACCAGCGAGGTGTTGCTCTGCTCGGTGGAGAGGATGTCGCCGGGCACGCCCTCGGGGATGTAGGCCACCCCGGCGGGGTGGAAGTGCATCGGCCCGATCGTCGAGGCGTTGACCAGGTGGCTCAGCCACGGGGTGGTGGCGTCCCGGTCGCGCATGGCGTCGTAGGCGTAGCTCTCCCGGTCACCGGAGGGCACCGCGCCGATGAACGCCGCGCTGAGGTCCTCGGCCGGGTGGTCCCGCCAGGACAGCGGCACGAGGTAGGTCTCGGTCGCGCCGTCGGTGTAGGAGACCCGGACCCGGTGCACCGAGAGCACCGGGTCGGCCTGGTCGAGCAGGAACCCCTCCTCGGTGATGTCCGCCCACTCCCGGCCCTTGCTCCCGAACCAGCGCTGGTGGGGCATCCACTCGCGGAGCAGGTCGGTCAGTGCGCTCATCGGTCGCCTCCGGGGCTGGGCGGGACGTCGTCTCCGGACCGGGTGTCGCTGTCGCCGGGGATCTCCGTCGCGGCGGAGACCACGCCGGCGGCCAGCAGGGACTCCGCGACCGCGCTGGAGGCGGTGCTCTCCCAGTCCTCGGTCTCCTCGGGCGCGGGCTCCGCCGGCTTGCTGAGCTCGAACCAGTAGAAGCCGTGGCCGGCCAGGGTGAGCATGTAGGGCAGGACGCCGATCTGCGGGAACTCCACCCGGCCGGTGAGCTCGATCGGGGTGTAGCCCTCGAACTGGCGGAGGTCGAGCTCCACCGGCTGCGGGAAGCGGGACAGGTTGTTCACGCACAGCACGACGTCGTCGCCGAACCGGCGGACGAACGAGAGCACCGTCGGGTTGCGCGACCCGACCTCCTCGTAGCTGCCCAGCCCGAAGGTCGGGTGCTCCTTGCGGACCCGGATCATCTGCCGGATCCAGTGCAGCATCGAGTTGGTGTTGCGCAGCTGCGACTCGACGTTGGTGACCTGGTAGCCGTAGACCGGGTCCTGGTTCAGGGGCAGGTACATCCGCTGGGGGTCGGCGGTGGAGAAGCCGCCGTTGCGGTCCGGCGTCCACTGCATCGGCGTGCGCACGCCGTCGCGGTCACCGAGCCAGATGTTGTCGCCCATCGCGATCTCGTCGCCGTAGTACAGGACCGGCGAGCCCGGCAGCGACAGCAGCAGCGCGTTGAACAGCTCGAGGGTGTCCATGTCGTTGTCCAGCAGCGGCGCCAGCCGGCGGCGGATGCCGATGTTGGCCTTCATGCGGGGGTCCTTGGCGTACTCCGCCCACATGTAGTCGCGCTCCTCGTCGGTGACCATCTCCAGGGTCAGCTCGTCGTGGTTGCGCAGGAAGATGCCCCACTGGCAGTTGTCGGGGATGTCCGGCGTCTGCGCCATGATCTCCGAGATCGGGAAGCGCTGCTCCCGCCGCACGGCCATGAACAGACGCGGCATCACGGGGAAGTGGAAGGCCATCTGGCACTCGTCGCCGTCCTCGCCGAAGTACTCGACGACGTCGGCCGGCCACTGGTTGGCCTCGCACAGCAGCACCCGGTCGGGGTAGTCGGCGTCGACGACCTTGCGGACGTGCTTGAGGAACTCGTGGGTCTTCGGCAGGTTCTCGCCGTTGGTGCCCTCCTCCTCGAACAGGTAGGGGACGGCGTCGAGCCGGAACCCGTCGATGCCCAGGTCCAGCCAGAAGCGCAGGGCGTCGAGGATCGCCTCCTGCACCCGCGGGTTCTCGAAGTTGAGGTCGGGCTGGTGGGAGAAGAACCGGTGCCAGAAGTACTGCTTGCGCACCGGGTCGAAGGTCCAGTTCGAGCTCTCGGTGTCGACGAAGATGATCCGTGCGTCGGCGTAACGGGTGTCGTCATCGGACCACACGTAGAAGTCGCCGTAGGGCCCCTCGGGGTCGCTGCGGCTGGCCTGGAACCAGGGGTGCTGGTCCGAGGTGTGGTTCATGACGAAGTCGATGATCACGCGCATGCCGCGGGCGTGGGCGGCGTCGAGGAACACCTTGAAGTCCTCGATGTCGCCGAACTCGGGCAGCACCGCGGTGTAGTCGCTGACGTCGTAGCCGCCGTCGCGCAGCGGCGAGGCGAAGAACGGCGGGAGCCAGAGGCAGTCGACGCCCAGCCACTGCAGGTAGTCGAGCTTGTCGAGCATGCCGCGCAGGTCGCCGACACCGTCGGCGTTGCTGTCGGCGAAGCCACGGACCAGCACCTCGTAGAAGACGGCGCGCTTGTACCACTCGGGGTCGGCGCCGGGGGCCGGCAGCGCCGACCGCGGGGAGTCGGGCCGGTCGTCGGGGAGGCCAGGGACGGGAACGGTCATCGCAGGAAGTCGCCCTCGGTTCTGCAGGGGAGGCGGGTGGGGGAGTTCGTGGCCGTCACGCCACCGGCGGCGGCACCTGGACCGTCCGCGGGTAGGTGACGGAGAGGACGTGCGCCGGCTCCCGGAAGGGGTCGAGCTCGAGGTAGTTGAACTGGCCCCAGTCGTAGCTGGCGCCGGTGAGCTCGTCGGTCACGGTGAACCGCTCGTACCAGTCGAGCCCGAGCGACGGCAGGTCCAGGGCCGTCGTCCCGATCTGGGTGTGGTGGCTGGCCAGGTTCACCACCGTGATGACGGCGTCCTGCGAGCCGGGGTCGGTCTTGGAGAAGCAGATCAGGTTCGGGTTGTCCACGGAGTGGAACCGCAGCGTGCGCAGCTGCTGCAGCGCCGGGTGGGCGCGGCGGATCTCGTTGAGCCGGCGCAGGTAGGGCGCGAGGCTGCGCCCGGACGCCTCGGCCCCGGCGAAGTCGCGGGGACGCAGGCGGTACTTCTCGCTGTCGTGGTACTCCTCGCTGCCCGGCCGGACGGCGACGTGCTCGAACAGCTCGAAGCCGGAGTAGACGCCCCAGGTGGGGCTCATCATCGCGGCGAGGACGGCGCGGATCTTGAACATCGCCGGCCCGCCGTACTGCAGGGACTCGTGGAGGATGTCCGGGGTGTTCACGAAGAAGTTCGGCCGCATGTAGTGGCTGTTGCTGGCCAGCTCGCGGCCGTACTCCTCGATCTCGCCGCGCTCGGTGCGCCACGTGAAGTACGTGTAGGACTGCGTGAACCCGATCCGGGCGAGCTGGTGCATCATCGCCGGCCGGGTGAAGGCCTCGGCGAGGAACAGCACGTCGGGATCGGTCTTCTTGACCTCCCAGATCAGCCAGTGCCAGAAGTCCAGCGGCTTGGTGTGCGGGTTGTCGACCCGGAAGATGCGCACCCCGGCGTCCATCCAGACGCGCACGACCCGCAGCACCTCGGCGTAGATGCCCTCGGGGTCGTTGTCGAAGTTGACCGGGTAGATGTCCTGGTACTTCTTCGGCGGGTTCTCCGCGTAGGCGATCGTGCCGTCGGGCTTGGTGGTGAACCACTCCGGGTGGCTCTTCACCCAGGGGTGGTCGGGCGCGGCCTGCAGCGCCAGGTCCAGCGCCACCTCCATGCCGAGCTCACCGGCCCGCCGGACGAACTCCTCGAAGTCCGGCATCGTGCCCAGCTCCGGGTGGACGGCGTCGTGCCCGCCCTCGTCGCTGCCGATGGCCCAGGGTGAGCCGACGTCGTCCGGCCCCACCTCGTGCGGGTTGCCGCCCGGGAACTGCGGGGTGTTCGGGCCCTTCCGGTTGACCTTGCCGATCGGGTGGATCGGCGGCAGGTAGACGACGTCGAAGCCCATCTCGGCGACCGCGGGCAGCCGGTCACCCGCGGTGGTGAAGGTGCCGTGGGTGGGCTTCCCGCCGACGACCGGTCCGGTCGAGCGCGGGAAGAACTCGTACCAGGAGCCGTAGAGGGCCCGCGGCCGGTCGACCCACACCTCGTACCGCGGGCCGCCGGTCACCAGCTCGCGGACGGGGTGCTCGTGCAGGTACTCCTGCAGCCCGGAGGCCAGGGCGGGGGCCACGCGCGCGGTGAGGTCACGCGTGGTGTCGCGCAGCGCGGCGGCGGCGTCGGTGACCCGTCCGCGCCACTCGTCGGAGGCCTCGGCGGCGACGCGGTCGAGCAGCCGGGCACCCTCCTCGAGGTCGTTGGCGAGCTCCTCGGGCCCCTGACCGGCCCCGATCTTCACCTCGACGGCGTGGTGCCAGGTGGCCAGCGGGTCGCTCCACGCCTCGACCTGGAAGGTCCACCGGCCCTCCCGGTCGGGGACGACCGTGGTGATCCACCGGTCCGGCTCGGACCCGAAGCGGGCCATGCGGCGCAGCGGCTGACCGGCGCCGTCCTCTCCGGGCGGGGTCCAGACGACGTTCGCCGCGACGGCGTCGTGGCCCTCGCGGAAGACGGTGGCGGTGATCGGCAGGTGCTCGCCGACCACGGCGCGGGCCGAGAAGGACCCGCAGGACACGACGGGGGCGACATCGGTGATGCCGAGGCGGAGGTCAGCGCGGCGAGTCATCCGGGCCACGCTATCGAGGTCCCGGCGTGCGGGCACGTCGGCGGATGGACCCCCGGGGAGAGGCTCGATGAGCACCGTGCTGCGGCCGTGTGAACCGCCCGCGACGCACTGTGGCGTGGCCCGGGTGCTGGTTAGTCTCGGCCGGTGCGCGCTCTCCGCCGGTTCACCGTCCGGGCATCGCTCCCCGAGGAGCTGATGCCGCTGTCCCAGCTGGTGACGAACCTCCGCTGGTCGTGGCACCCCGAGACCCGGGACCTGTTCGAGGCCCTCGACCCGAACCTGTGGGGCACCTGCACCGGCGACCCCGTGAAGGTGCTCGGCGAGGTGTCGGCGGAGCGGCTGGCGGCGCTGGCCCGGGACCGCCGCTTCGTCCGCCGCCTCCAGGACGTCGTCGACGACCTGCAGGACTACCTGTCGGGCCCGCACTGGTACCAGTCCCTGGGCCCGGAGGCGCCGGCGTCCATCGCGTACTTCTCCGCCGAGTTCGGCATCACCGAGGTGCTGCCGCAGTACTCCGGCGGCCTGGGCATCCTCGCCGGCGACCACCTCAAGGCCGCCTCCGACCTCGGCGTCCCGCTCATCGGGGTGGGGCTGCTGTACCGCGCCGGCTACTTCGAGCAGGGGCTGTCCGCCGACGGCTGGCAGCTCGAGCACTACCCCTCGCTGGACCCGCACGGGCTGCCGGTCAAGCTGCTGCGCCGGTCCGACGGCTCGGCGGTGGTCATCACCGTCCCGCTGCCGGAGGGGCGCACGCTGCACGCCCACGTCTGGCGGGCCCAGGTCGGCCGGGTCTCGCTGCTGCTGCTCGACAGCGACATCGAGGAGAACGCGCCCACCGAGCGGGGCGTCACCGACCGCCTCTACGGCGGCGACGAGGACCACCGGCTGCGCCAGGAGATGCTGCTGGGCATCGGCGGCGTCCGCGCCCTGCGCGCCTACTGCTCGCTCACCGGCACCCCGCAGCCGGAGGTCTTCCACGCCAACGAGGGCCACGCCGGCTTCCAGGGCGTGGAGCGGATCCGCGAGCTCACCGAGTCCCACGGGCTGTCGTTCGCCGAGGCCCTGCAGGCGGTGCGCGCCGGCACGGTGTTCACCACCCACACGCCCGTGCCGGCCGGCATCGACCGCTTCCCGCGGGCGCTCATCGAGCGCTACTTCGCCGGCTTCGGCGTCCCGCTGGACCAGCTCATCCCGCTGGGGGCCGAGCAGGACCCGAGCAAGTTCAACATGGCCCACATGGGGCTGCGGCTGGGCCAGCGCGCCAACGGCGTCAGCCGGCTGCACGGGCACGTCAGCCGGTCGATGTTCCGCAACCTGTGGCCCGGCTTCGACGAGGGCGACGTGCCGATCAGCTCGATCACCAACGGCGTGCACGCGCCCACCTGGACCGCCCGCGAGCTGGTCGACCTGGGCAGCCAGGCCAGCAGCCAGGGCGACCCGGTCGAGGTCGAGGGCACGGTCCACTTCGACGGCGTCGACCACATCTCGGCCGGCGACCTGTGGAGCACCCGCCGCCTGCTGCGCGGCCGGCTGGTCGAGGAGGTGCGCCGCCGGCTGCGCGAGACCGCGCTGTCGCGGGGGGCCGCGGAGTCGGAGGTCGGCTGGACCGCCTCCGCCTTCGACCCCGACGTCCTCACGATCGGCTTCGCCCGCCGCGTGCCCTCGTACAAGCGGCTGACCCTCATGCTGCGCGACCCGGAGCGGCTCAAGGCCCTCCTGCTGGACCCGGAGCGGCCGGTCCAGCTGGTGATCGCGGGCAAGAGCCACCCCGCGGACGACGGCGGCAAGCAGCTGATCCAGCAGATGGTGAAGTTCGCCGACGACCCCGAGATCCGGCACCGCATCGCGTTCCTGCCCGGCTACGACATCGGCATGGCCCGCTACCTCTACTGGGGCTGCGACGTCTGGCTGAACAACCCGCTGCGGCCGCTGGAGGCCTGCGGCACCTCGGGCATGAAGGCCGCGCTCAACGGCGGGCTGAACCTCTCCATCCGCGACGGGTGGTGGGACGAGTGGTTCGACGGCCAGAACGGCTGGGCCATCCCCACGGCCGACGGCGTCAGCGACGCCGACCGGCGTGACGAGATCGAGGCGCGGGCGATCTACGACCTGCTCGGCACCCAGGTGCTGCCGCGGTTCTACGAGACCGACCGCGACGGCATCCCGACCCGGTGGGTGGAGATGGTGCGCCACACGCTGCGCGAGACCGGCCCCAAGGTGCAGGCCACCCGCATGGTCCGCGACTACGTGCAGCAGCTGTACGTGCCGGCGGCCGGGTCGGCCCGGGCGATGGCCGAGTCCGGCTACGGGGCCGCCCGCACCGAGGCCGGCTGGCGGGCACACCTGCTCGACCACTGGAACTCCGTGCGGGTCGCCCACGTCGAGGCCACCGGCGCCGGGGACACCCCCGAGATCGGGTCGACGCTGGCGCTGCGCGCGGAGGTGGAGCTGCCCGGCCTGACCCCCTCCGACGTGCAGGTGCAGGCCGCCTACGGCCGGGTGGACGACGCCGACGGGCTGCACGAGGTGACGACGCTGCCCATGACGCACGAGCACACCGACGGGTCCCGGCACTGGTTCAGCGCGACCGTGCCGCTGGAGCGCACCGGGGCCTTCGGGTACACGGTCCGGGTGCTGCCGGACTCGCCGCACCTGGCCGATCCGGCGGAGCTGGGCGTGGTCGCCAGCGCTTGACGCGTGGCACACCAGCCACGGCGGTCGCACTCGTCCCGGGAGCGTCACGGCGTGTCGGCGTGGCGCGTCGCCGGTCCGCCTCCTGGTGCCTGCGGTCATTAGGCTTGCGCCATGCCCGACCGCTGTGAAGTCCTGCCCGGAGACTCCGTCGTCGCGCGACGCGGAGGCGGTCTGCTGTGGGTCGACGCGCCGGGCTCGCCGGCCCTCGTCGCCGCCCTGCACGCCTGCCTGGGCGTCTCCGGCCCCGGCGCCGAGCGGGTGCTCGGTGCGGTCGCCGGTCAGGTCGCCGCGCTCGGCGGCAGCTCGGTGTCCTTCGCGCTGGTCCTGGTCGACACCGCCGCGGGCGGCACGGGCACCGGCGTCGCGCTGTGGTGCGGCAAGGGCCAGCCCGCCGTCGACGGCGTCCCGGTGTCCGGCACGTCGGTGGACAACTGCACCCTCGCCTCCGGCTTCCAGCTGGGGCAGACCCTCTACGTGGGCCCCGGCCAGCCGGTCCCGTCGATGCCCCCGGGCGTCGCCTACGACCTGGTCGAGGGCACCGTCCCCGGGTCCGGGGCGATGCTGCAGCTCGCCGCCGCCGCGCACCCCTCGTCCGCCGCGGTGCCGTCGTCCCCGGCGCCGTCGTCGTTCACTGCCGGCTCCGACGCCGGCTTCGGCAGCGCCGGCTCCGACGCCGGCTTCGGCAGCGCCGGCTCCTCGGGCTACGGGGCCACGGCCACCGCGACCCCGGAGTCCGACGGCGGGGAGGCGACCGCCTTCTGGAAGCCCGAGCCGCCGGCGGCGCCCATCCTGCGCTTCGACGACGGCCTGGTCGTGACCGTCGACGAGGACCTCGTCCTCGGCCGGCGGCCCGACAACCACGAGCTGGTCACCGCGGGCTCGGCCCGGCCGGTGCCGATCGCCGACACCCAGAACGTGCTCTCCTCGGCCCACGCCGCGATCCAGCGCAACGGCCGGGAGGTCTCGCTGGTCGACCTCGGCTCGCTCAACGGCACCCACGTCGCCGGGCCGGAGGCCACCGAGTGGACCCAGCTCGAGCCCGGCGTCGCGCACCCGCTCTCCGACGGCGACCGGTTGCTGCTGGGCTGGACGGTCATCACCTTCGAGCAGGTCCAGGACTGAACAACCTCGTCGGCCTCCGGCCGACACCGCGGCCAGGGGCCGTCCCCGGCCGCCGCGGAGCCGCTGCCCGTGTCCCGGTCGGGAGGCCCTCCGGGCCCCCGCGACCGGTCCACCCGCGGCCAGGGGCGTCCCCGGCCGCCGCGGAGCCGCTGCGAGAGCCCCGATCCCACGGTGGATCGGGGCTCTCGCCGTTCTCGGCCACTGCGCACTGCCGGCGTTCCTCGGGCGTCGCCGGGCCCACAGGAACGGCACTGCACGAGAACCGCCCGCAACGGCTCAGCCGACCCTTGAGCCCGCGCTCCCGCGGTGTTGCGCCCGCTCCCGCGGTGTCGCAGCACCGCAGGAGGGCGGAGAACGCCGCAACAGCGACCCGTCAGGGGCGGCGGAGGACCCGCAGCAGCGCGAGGCTGCGCGCGGGCAGCTCCAGCGGGCCCGGCGCGACGATCGCCGGCCGCGGTGGCACGCCGGTCGGGAACTCCGTGGAGACGACGAACTCGTAGCCGTCCGACCACGGCGGCCCCGGCAGCCTGACGGTGACCGGCTCCGGCCCGGCGTGGACCTGCAGCAGGTACGAGTCGTCCTGCACGGGCCGGCCGCGCTCGTCCCGGTGCCGGATGCCGCGCCCGTCCAGGTACATGCCGATGGTCTGCAGCCCGGTGTCGAACCAGTCCGCGGTGGTCAGCTGCTCGCCCCCGGGGGCGAACCAGGCGAGGTCGCGGGTGCCGCCGGTGCCGGGGATCTCGTGGCCCTCGAAGAACGCCTCCTGCCGCAGCACGGGAGAGGACCGGCGCAGGGCGACGATGCGCGCGACGAAGGCGAGCAGGTCCTCGTCGACGGCGTCCCAGTCGATCCAGGAGATCTCGTTGTCCTGGCAGTAGGCGTTGTTGTTGCCCTGCTGGGTGCGGCCGAGCTCGTCGCCGGCGGTGAGCATCGGGACGCCGGTCGACAGCAGCAGCGTGGCCAGGTGGTTGCGCACCTGCCGGGCGCGGAGCTCGCGCACCTGCGGGTCGTCGGTGGGGCCCTCGACGCCGCAGTTCCAGTTCCGGTTGTGGCTCTCGCCGTCCCGGTTGTCCTCGCCGTTGGCCTCGTTGCGCTTGCGCTGGTAGGTGACCAGGTCGGCGAGGGTGAAGCCGTCGTGGGCGGTGACGAAGTTGATGCTGGCGAACGGCCGCCGGCCGTCGGAGCGGTAGAGGTCGGAGGAGCCGGTGAGCCGGTAGGCGAGGTCCCGCACCCCCACGTGCGCCCCCGACCACACGTCCCGCACGGTGTCGCGGTACTTGCCGTTCCACTCGGTCCACAGCGGCGGGAAGTTGCCGACCTGGTAGCCGCCCTCGCCGACGTCCCAGGGCTCGGCGATCAGCTTCACCCGGCTGACCACCGGGTCCTGGTGGACGACGTCGAAGAACGCCGACAGCCGGTCCACGTCGTGCATGGAGCGGGCCAGCGCCGCGGCGAGGTCGAACCGGAAGCCGTCGACGTGCATCTCGGTGACCCAGTAGCGCAGCGAGTCCATGAGCAGCGCCAGCACCGGCGGACGGCGGACGTCGAGGGTGTTCCCGCAGCCGGTGTAGTCGGTGTAGCGGGAGGGGTCCTCCCCGCCGAGCCGGTAGTAGCCGCCGTTGTCGATGCCCTTGAACGACAGGGTCGGGCCGGTGTGGTCGCCCTCGGCGGTGTGGTTGTAGACGACGTCGAGGATCACCTCGATGCCGGCGGCGTGCAGCGCCTTGACCATCGCCTTGAACTCGGTCACCTGCCGCCCGCCGGACCCGGCCGAGCTGTAGGCGGCGTGCGGGGCGAAGTAGCCGAGGGTGTTGTAGCCCCAGTAGTTGGTCAGCCCGCGGCGGAGCAGGTGCGGTTCGCTGACGAAGTGGTGCACCGGGAGCAGTTCGACGGCGGTCACCCCGAGGGCCTTCAGGTGCGCGACGAACGCCGGGTGTGCCAGGCCCGCGTAGGTGCCGCGCAGCGCCGGCGGGACGTCGGGGTGGCGCATGGTCGCGCCCTTGACGTGCACCTCGTAGATGACGGTGTCCGACCACGGCGTGGCCGGTGGCCGGTCGCCGTCCCACGGGAACGAGTCGTGGACGACGACCCCGCGGGGCACGTAGGGCGCGGAGTCGTGCGGGTCGGGGAGCGGCGTGTCGGGCGCGGACTCCACGTAGCCGAACAGGGCCGGGTGGAGCGTCAGGTCCCCGTCCACCGCGCGGGCGTAGGGGTCCAGCAGCAGCTTGGCCGGGTTGTACCGCGATCCCGAGCCGGGGTCGTAGCCGCCGTGGACGCGGTAGCCGTAGCGCCGGCCGGGGGCGATCCCGGGCAGCCGGCCGTGCCACACCTGGTGGGTGGTCTCCTGCAGCCGGTGGCGGTGCTCGGTGCCGTCGTCGTCGAACAGGCAGAGGTCCACCGCGTTCGCGCCGGCCGACCAGAGGGCGAAGTTGGTGCCGGTGCCGTCCCAGTGCGCCCCCAGCGGTGTGAAGGAGCCGGGCCAGACCTCCGCGTCGTCCGCGCTGCTGAGCACGGTGTGATGGTGCCAACTCGACGCCGTCAGCGGGTGGAGGGCGGTCGATCCGGGCGGGTTGGTTGGATGGGGGCGTGTCGAGCGAGCCGGTCGTCGAGATGCACGGGGTGGACGTCGTCCGGGGGCAGGCGTACCTGCTGCGCGGGATCGACTGGACGGTCGAGGCGGACCAGCGCTGGGTGGTGCTGGGCCCCAACGGCGCGGGGAAGACGACGCTGTTGCAGCTGGCCGCCGCCCACATGCACCCGACGCGGGGCACCGTGCAGCTGCTGGGGGAGACCCTCGGCGCGGTCGACGTCTTCGAGCTGCGGCCCCGGATCGGGCTGACCAGTGCCGCGCTGGCCCAGCGCATCTCGCCGACGGAACGGACCGGCGACATCGTCCTGTCCGCCGGGTACGCCGTGGTCGGCCGATGGCGGGAGCGCTACGACGTCCACGACCTGACCCGCGCGGCGCTGCTCATGCAGCAGTGGGGCGTCTCCCCGCTGGCGCACCGCCCGTTCGGCACCCTGAGCGAGGGCGAGCGCAAGCGGGTGCAGATCGCCCGCGCGCTCATGCCCGACCCCGAGCTGCTGCTGCTCGACGAGCCCGGCGCGGGGCTGGACCTCGGCGGCCGGGAGGACCTCGTCAGCCGGCTGGCCGACCTCGCCACGTACCTGTTCGCCCCGGCGCAGGTGCTGGTCACCCACCACGTCGAGGAGATCCCGCCCGGCTACACCCACGCCCTGCTGCTGCGCGGCGGCGAGGTCGTGGCCGGCGGGCCGGTCGAGCAGGTGCTGACCCGGCAGACGCTGTCGGACACCTTCGGGGTGGCGCTGACGGTGGAGCGGTCCGACGGCCGCTGGACCGCCCGCCGCGCCGCCTGAGAGAGGGCGGGCAGGGGGTCCTCTAGGGTGCGGCGACGACGTCGTCCACCCCCTTGGAGGTCCGCCATGGCAGCGCCGGAGTTCGTGACCCTGCAGGTGGCGGACGGGGTGGGCACGATCCGCCTCGACCGTCCGAAGATGAACGCGATCGACGAGCAGCTGCACCGGGAGGTGCGCGCCGCCGCCATCGAGGCCGGCGCGCGCGAGGACGTCCGCGCGGTGGTGGTCTACGGCGGGGAGAGGGTCTTCGCCGCCGGCGCCGACATCAAGGCCATGTCCCAGCTGGACGGCCGGGGCATGGTCGCGTGGGGCCGGGAGCTCACCGACTCGTTCACCACGGTGCAGCAGATCCCCAAGCCGGTCATCGCCGCGATCACCGGCTACGCCCTCGGCGGCGGCTACGAGCTCGCCCTGTGCGCCGACTTCCGGGTCATGGGCGCGGGGGCGAAGGTCGGCCAGCCGGAGATCCTGCTCGGCGTCATCCCCGGTGCGGGCGGCACCCAGCGGCTGGCGCGCCTGGTCGGCCCCGCGAAGGCCAAGGACCTCGTCTTCACCGGCCGGCACGTGGGGGCGGAGGAGGCGCTGGAGATCGGGCTCGCCGACGCCGTCGTCCCCGACGACGAGGTGTACCCCACCGCCGTGGCGATGGCCCGCAAGTTCGCCGCGGGGCCGCCGCTGGCGCTGGCCGCCGCCAAGCGCGCCATCGACGAGGGGCTGGACCGCACGCTCGCCGAGGGGCTGGCCCTCGAGAGCGAGCTGTTCGCCGGGCTCTTCGACACCGAGGACCAGAAGGCCGGCATGCGCTCCTTCCTCGAGGACGGCCCCGGCAAGGCGACGTTCACCGGCCGCTGAGCAGGCCGACCCCGGCCGTTCCCCGGATCGACACCCGCCGTCGGCGTCCGCGACCGGCCCGGGCGGCCGCTGTCTGCCACCATCCCGGCAGGCCACGGATCCACCCCTGGAGGACAGCAGTGCACCGCAGCGCCCCGAGCAGACGATCCACCGTGCGGACGGCGGCCACCCTGGCCACCGCCGCCCTGGTCCTGGCCGCGTGCGGGGGTGGCGACGAGGGCTCCGGCGGCGGCTCGGACAGCGACGCGGCGAGCGCCACCTCGCTGCAGGACTTCGGGGACCTCGACGCCCTGGTCGAGGCCGCGCAGGCCGAGGGCACGCTCAACGTCATCGCACTCCCGCCGGAGTGGGCCAACTACGGCGAGATGATCGACACCTTCAGCGAGAAGTACGACATCGAGGTCGTCAGCGCCCTGCCCGACGGCTCCAGCCAGGACGAGCTCAACGCGGTCACCAGCCAGCGCGGCCAGGACCGCGCGCCCGACGTGCTCGACCTGGGCACGGCCTTCGCCCGCCAGGCCCAGGCCCAGGACCTGCTCGCCCCGTACCGGGTGCAGACCTGGGACGACATCCCCGAGGACCAGAAGGACCCCGAGAGCCACTGGTACAACGACTACGGCGGCTACATCTCGATCGGCTGCAACGCCACCGTGGTCGCGCAGTGCCCGGCGACCTTCGCCGAGCTGCTGGACCCGCGGTACGCCGGCCAGGTGGCGCTCAACGGCAACCCGACGCAGGCCGCGGCCGCCTTCGCCGGGGTGTGGGCCGCCGCCCTGGCCAACGGCGGCGACCTCGACGACATCGGCCCGGGCATCGACTTCTTCGGCCAGGTGAAGGACGCCGGCAACTGGAACCCGGTCGAGATCACCCCGGCCACGATCCTCAGCGGCGAGACCCCGATCTCCATCGACTGGGACTACAACAACGCCGCCCTGACCGACGACCTCACCGCGCAGGGCGCCCAGTGGCAGGTCGCCGTCCCGACCGACGGGCTGTTCGGCGGCTACTACAGCCAGGCCATCAGCCGGTTCGCCCCGCACCCGGCCGCCGCGCGGCTGTGGCAGGAGTTCCTCTACAGCGACGAGGGGCAGAACATCTGGCTGAACGGCGGCGCCCGCCCGGTGCGCCTGCCCGTGATGCAGGAGGCCGGCACGGTCGACGCCGACGCCCTGTCGGCGCTGCCGCCGGTCGAGGGCACCGCGGAGTTCCCGACGCAGGAGCAGGAGACCGCCGCGCAGCAGGTGGTCGCCGAGCGGTGGAACGCGGAGATCTCCGGCTGAGCACCGCAGCGGACACCCCGGTCCGGGACGGCGGCGCGCGGGCCGCCGCCCCGGACCGGCCGCGCCGGGGCGGCCGCGGCCGCGGCGGGGTGCTGGTCTGGCTCGGCGCCGTCCCGTTCTTCCTGTACGTCGCGGTCTTCCTCGTGCTGCCGGTGGTCGTCCTGGGGGTGGAGGCGTTCCGGGTCACCGACCCGGTGACCTTCGAGGAGGACTGGTCGGCGGCCAACCTCGCCACGATCACCGGGGGCGCCTACCGGCGCGCCTACGTCGGCAGCCTGCAGCTGTCGGCGATCACCGCCGTGCTGGGCGCGGTCCTCGGGCTCGTCCTGGCGATCGCGGTGCTGCGGACCCGCCGCGGCCGCGTGCTGCGCCGGCTGGTGCTCACCGCCTCGGGCGTGCTGGCCAACTTCGGCGGCATCCCGCTGGCCTTCGCCTTCATCGCCACGATCGGCAACGCGGGGGTGGTGACGGCGCTGCTCACCGACACCCTGGGCCTGCCGGGCTTCTCGCTCTACTCGATGGCGGGGCTGGCGCTGGTCTACCTGTACTTCCTGGTGCCGCTCATGGTCCTGACCATCACCCCCGCGCTGGAGGCGCTGCGCCCGCAGTGGCGGGAGGCCGCGGACAACCTGGGGGCCAGCGGCTGGCAGTACTGGCGGTACGTCGGCGGACCGGTGCTCGCGCCACCGGTCATCGGCGCGACCATGCTGCTGTTCGCCTCGGCCTTCGCCGCCTACGCCACCGCCCGTGCGCTGGTGGGCAGCAGCATCCCGCTGGTCACCCTGCAGATCGCCGACGCCCTCTCCAGCAACGTCGTCGTCGGCTCGGAGAACCTCGGCAAGGCGCTGGCGCTGGGCATGGTCGTGCTCATCGGCCTGGTCATGGCGTTCTACGCCTGGGTGCAGCGCCGCACGCAGCGGTGGCTGTCGTGACCTCGCTGTCGACGGTGACCGGCGCGGGCGGTGTCGCGCCGGAGACGCCCGTCCGCCACGGCCGTCGTGGGGGCGGTGCCTGGCGCTGGGGAGTCCTCGCTCTCTCCGGCCTGTACTTCCTGGTGCCGATCGGCGCCTCGCTGTGGTTCACCGTCCGCGACCGCGGCACCGGTGGGCTGACGGCGGAGAACTACACGAGCATCCCGGGCGCCGAGGGGTTCGCCGAGACCTTCGGCCGCTCGCTGACCATCGCGGTGCTCACCGTGCTGCTGTCGCTGCTGCTCATGGTGCCGACCGTCGTCCTCGTCGAGCTGCGCCTGCCCCGCCTGCGGACGACGGTGGAGCTGCTCACCCTGCTGCCGCTGGTGCTGCCGCCGATCGCGCTGGTCGTCGGGGTGCGCAGCGTGCTGGCCTGGGCGCCCGACCACTTCTTCGGCACCCCGCTGGCCGAGGCGTTCTTCGCCCTCCAGCGCCCGTCGCTGCCGTGGATCCTCGTCCTCGTCTACGTCGTCCTGGCGCTGCCGTTCGTCTACCGCGCGCTGGACGCCGGCCTGCGCGGTACCGACCTGCGCACGCTCACCGAGGCCGCCCGCAACCTCGGCGCCTCGTGGCCGCGGGTGCTGGTGTCGGTCGTGCTGCCGGTGCTGCGCACGTCGGTGCTCAACGCCTCGTTCCTGACCCTCGCCCTGGTGCTGGGGGAGTTCACCATCGCCCAGATCCTGGGCTTCCGGACCTTCCCGACGTGGATCCTGGAGATCTCCGGGTCCCAGCCGCAGCTGTCGGTGGCGGTCTCGGTGCTCTCCCTGGTGCTGACCTGGGTGCTGTTGCTGCTGATCTCCGCGCTGGACCGCCGGCGGACGGGGAAGGAGTCCGCATGACGACCACCCCGGTCCCGGCCCGTGCCGCCGCGGCCCCGGCCGACCTGCGCGAGCGCCCCGGCGTCGCCGTCCGGCTCGACGGCATCACCCGCCGGTACGGCTCGGTCCTGGCCCTCGACGGGCTCGACCTCGACGTCCGCGGCGGGGAGTTCCTCGCCCTGTTGGGCCCGTCCGGGTGCGGCAAGACGACGGCGCTGCGGGCCATCGCCGGGTTCGAGCGGCCCGACGCCGGGCGGGTGCTGCTCGACGGCCGCGACGTCACCGGCGTCCCGGCCAGCAAGCGGGACACGGGGATGGTGTTCCAGGCCTACAGCCTGTTCCCCAACCTGACCGTGGCCGACAACGTCGGCTTCGGCCTGCGGGTGCGCCGGCGGGGCCGGGCCGAGCAGCGGCGGCGGGCCGCCGAGCTGCTCGAGCTCGTCGGGCTGGCCGACCGGGGGAGGCACTACCCGCACCAGTTGTCCGGCGGTCAGCAGCAGCGGGTGGCCCTGGCCCGGGCGCTGGCCGTCGCCCCGCAGGTGCTGCTGCTCGACGAGCCGCTGTCGGCCCTGGACGCGCAGGTGCGGGTGCAGCTGCGCGAGGAGATCCGCCGCATCCAGCTCGAGCTGGGGATCACCACCGTCTTCGTGACCCACGACCAGGCCGAGGCGCTGTCGGTGGCCGACCGCGTCGGGGTCCTGCGCCAGGGCCGGCTCGAGCAGGTGGCCTCGCCCGACGACCTCTACGAGCGTCCCGCGACGGCGTTCGTCGCCGAGTTCGTCGGCACGATGAACCGGGTGCCCGCCGAGCCGGTCGACGGGGCAGTGCGGCTGCTCGGCGTCCGGCGGCCGGTGTCCGGGGCACTGCCCGCGGCCCCGCTGGTCGCGCTGGTGCGGCCGGAGTCCCTCGCCGTCCGCGCCGACCCGTCCGGGGACGGCCGGGTCGTGACGCGCACGTTCTCCGGCGCCACCACGCGCCTGGCCGTCGCCCTGCCCGGGGACCTCGAGGTGGCGGTCGACGTGGCCAGCGCCGAGAGCGCCGACCTCGTCCCCGGCGCCACGGTCACGGTGACCCCGGCCGAGCGTCCGGTGCTCGTGGCCCCGATCGGTCCGGAGCTGTCGGACGACGCCTCCGGCGGCGAGCGGACGGCGTGACGGGGGTCACCGGAGCCAGGCAGGGCGTCTCCGTTACCCGGCGGTAACCTCCACTATCGGAGCGAGGCGGGCGCCGGCCCGCGACCCCTGACCCCAGCGCGGAGGTAGGTCTGACGATGAACATCGTCGTTCTGGTCAAGCAGGTCCCCGATTCCGGGAGCGAGCGCACCCTGGACCCGGCGGACAACACCGTCGCCCGGGGCAGTGCGGACAACGTGCTCAACGAGATCGACGAGTACGCCCTGGAGGAGGCCCTGCAGCTCAAGGAGGCCCAGGGCGGCGAGGTCACCGTCCTCACCGTGGGGCCGGACTCGGCCGCCGACGCCATCCGCAAGGCGCTGTCGATGGGCGCCGACCGGGCGGTGCACGTCTCCGACGAGGCGATCCACGGGTCGGACGCGGTGCAGACCTCCGCGGTGCTGGCCGCGGCGCTGTCGCAGCTGGAGTACGACCTCGTGCTGTGCGGGGCGGAGGCCACTGACAGCCAGATGTCGGTGATGCCGGCGCTGCTGGCCGAGCGGCTGGGCCTGCCGCAGCTGTCGGGTGCGCGCAAGCTCACCGTCGACGGCGGGGTGGCCAAGGTGGAGCGGCAGACCGACGGCGGCTACTGGGCGCTGGAGGCGCCGCTGCCGGCCATCGTGTCCACCTGGGACACCATCAACGAGCCGCGGTACCCCTCCTTCAAGGGGATCATGGCCGCGAAGAAGAAGCCGGTGGAGAAGAAGACGCTGGCCGACCTGGGCATCGACGCCGGCGCGGTGGGTGCGGGCTCGGCGACCAGCCAGGTGCTCGACTTCGCCGGCCGCCCGCCCAAGGGCGAGGGCGTGAAGGTCCCCGACGAGGGCGACGGCGGCCAGAAGCTGGTCGACTACCTCGCCGCCCAGAAGATCGTCTGACCCGGCCCAGACCGACACCCGCACGAGGAGACGAGAGCAGTCATGGCAGAGGTCCTGGTCCTGGTCGAGCTGAACCCGGCCGGCGGCGGCGTCCGCAAGACCACCCTGGAGGCGCTGACCGCGGCCCGCGCGCTCGGTGAGCCGTCGGCGGTCGTCGCCGGCGCCCCCGGCTCGGCGGCGGAGGCCAAGGCGCAGCTGGCCGAGTACGGCGCGGCGAAGGTCTACGTCGCCGAGTCCGACGAGATCGAGCAGTACCTCGTCGCGCCCAAGGCCGAGATCCTGGCGCAGCTGGTGGCGCAGGTGTCCCCGGCCGCCGTCGTCATCCCCTCCTCCCCGGAGGGCAAGGAGGTCGCCGCGCGGCTGGCGGTGAAGACCGGCAGCGGCTTCCTCACCGACGTCACCGAGATCGCGCCTGACGGCACCGCCACCCAGGCCGCGTTCGCCGGGGCCACGGTCGTGCACTCGCGCGTCACCGCCGGCACCCCGATCTACACGGTGCGCGGCAACTCGGTCACTCCGACCCCGGCGCCGGCGGCCGCCGCCGAGGAGACCGTGGCGGTGCAGCTGTCGGACGCGGCGCGGGCCACGCGCGTGGTGGACCGGGTGGTGGAGCAGAAGTCCTCGCGCCCGGAGCTGACCGAGGCCGCGATCGTGGTGTCCGGCGGCCGGGGTGTGGCCAGCGCGGAGAACTTCTCGATCATCGAGGGCCTGGCCGACTCGCTCGGCGCCGCCGTCGGTGCGTCGCGGGCCGCGGTGGACTCCGGCTTCTACCCGCACACCTTCCAGGTCGGGCAGACCGGCAAGACGGTCTCCCCGCAGCTCTACATCGCCGTCGGCATCTCGGGGGCCATCCAGCACCGGGCCGGCATGCAGACGTCGAAGACCATCGTCGCGGTCAACAAGGACCCCGAGGCCCCGATCTTCGAGCTGGCCGACTTCGGCATCGTGGGCGACCTGAACACCGTCGTCCCCGCGGCGACCGAGCTCATCACCGCCCGCAAGGGCTGAGAGAGGGCCCCGTCCTCACGCCTCGCTCCGCTCGGCGCGAGCCTCGGGACGGGACCGGTCGGGCGCCGACCCCTTCCCGGGGCCGGCGCCCGACGCGTGTCCGGAGTGGGAAGCCGTCGCCGCGGGCGACGGTTGGCGGGGAGGTGGACGTGGCGGCGGCAGGGGCTGGGCTGTTCGACCGTCGGCACCGGCTGCCGACGTCCGGACTGCTCCTCCTGGTCACCCTGGTCGCGTTCGAGGCGATGGCCGTCGGGACGGCGATGCCCACCGTGGTCGCCGAGCTCGACGGGCTGGCCTGGTACGGCTGGCCGTTCAGTGCCTACCTCGTGGCCTCGGTCATCGGGATGGTCGTGGGCGGCGACCTCGGCGACCGGCGGGGCCCCCGCGCGGCGCTGGGCGCGGGCGTCGCGGTGTTCGGCGCCGGGCTGCTGGCCGCGGGCCTGGCCGGGACCATGGGGCTGCTGGTGGCCGCCCGGGCCGTGCAGGGTCTCGGCGGGGGGCTGATCGCGGTCTCGCTCTACGTCGTCGCCGGGCAGGCCTACGACGCGTCGCTGCGGCCCCGCCTGTTCGGTGCGATCTCGGCCGCCTGGGTGCTCCCGGCGCTGGTGGGACCGGTGGTCGCCGGGCTGGTCACCTCGCACGCCGGCTGGCGCTGGGTCTTCCTCGGGCTGCTGCCCCTGGTCACGGTCAGCGTGCTGCTGGTCCTGCCGGCGCTGCGCGGCCTGGGCGCGCCGACGTCGCCCGGGGCGCCCGGAGGGGTGGCGCGCCCGGCCTGGGCGGCGCTCGCCGGGCTCGGGATCGGCGCCCTGCAGGTGGCCGGCCAGCGGCTGGACCTCGCCGCCGTGGCCCTGGCCGGTGGTGGCCTGCTCGCGCTCGCGCTCGGCCTGCGGCGGCTGCTGCCCGCCGGGGTGGTACGCGCGCGGGCCGGGCTGCCGGCCGTCGTCGGCGCCCGCGGGCTGCTGGCGGGGGCGTTCTTCGGGATGGACGTCCTGCTGCCCCTGGCCCTCACCCAGCTGCACGGCTTCACCCCGGCCGCCGCCGGCCTCCCGCTGACCGCCGGCGCCGTCGGCTGGGCCACCGCGTCCCACCTGCAGGGGCGCCACCCGGCGGTGTCCCGGGGCAGCCTCCTGCGGGTCGGCTTCGTGCTGCTGGCCGCGGGCGTCGGCGCCAGCGCGCTCGTCGCCGTCCCGGGGCTGGGCGGGTGGCCGGCCTACGCGACGTGGGCGGTGGCCGGGCTCGGCATGGGGCTGGGCATGCCCAGTGTCGGTGTGCTGCTGCTCGCGCAGTCGCCGGGGCACCGGCGGGGCGCGGACTCCGCGGCCTTCCAGATCGCCGACGTCACCGGGTCGGCCCTCTGCGTCGGGCTGGTCGGCGTGCTCGTCGCCGCGGCCACCGCGGCGCTGCTGCCGCTGCCCGGTGCGGTCGCCGTCGCCGCGGCGGTGCTCACCGGCCTGGCGCTGCTCGGCGCGGTCGTCGCCCCGCGGGCGGCCGCCCCCGCCGAGGAGGGCGCCGCCGCGCCCACGACTACATTGGCGGCGTCATGACCTACCTGGACCACGCGGCGACCACGCCGATGCTGCCCGAGGTCCTGGCTGCGATGACCGAGCAGCTGGGCCGGGTCGGCAACGCCTCCTCGCTGCACGCCAGCGGCCGCGCCGCGCGCCGCTCCGCCGAACAGGCCCGCGAGCGGCTGGCCGAGGCGCTCGGCGCCCGCCCCTCGGAGGTCCTGTTCACCGGCGGCGGCACCGAGAGCGACAACCTCGCCGTCAAGGGGCTGTTCTGGGCCCGCCGCGACGCCGACTCCCGCCGCCGGCGCATCGTGGTCAGCCCGGCCGAGCACCACGCCGTCCTCGACAGCGTCGAGTGGCTGGCCAAGCACGACGGCGCCGACATCACCTGGCTGCCGGTGGAGCCCACCGGCCACGTCACCCCCGGCGCGCTGGGCGAAGCGCTCGGGACGGGGGAGGACGTCGCGCTGGCCAGCGTCATGTGGGCCAACAACGAGATCGGCGCGGTCAGCGACCTCACCGCCCTCGCCGAGGTGGCGCACGCCGTGGGGGTGCCGCTGCACACCGACGCCGTGCAGGCCGTCGGCCAGGTGCCGGTGGACTTCGCCGCCAGCGGCGTCGACGCGCTGACCATGACCGGCCACAAGCTGGGCGGCCCCATGGGTGCCGGGGTGCTCCTGCTGCGCCGGGACGCCGAGTGCACGCCGCTGCTGCACGGCGGCGGCCAGGAGCGCGACGTGCGGTCCGGCACGCTGGACGTGGCCGCGATCGTCGGCCTGCAGGTGGCGACGACGGCGGCCGTGGCGACCCGTGGAGAGCGGACCGCCCGCGTCGCGGCCCTGCGCGACCGGCTGGTCGCCGGGGTGATCGCGCAGGTGCCCGACGTCCAGCTCAACGGTCCCCCGCTCGACGACGTCGTCGCCGGCGGGCCCGGCCGCCTCCCGGGCAACGCGCACCTGTCCTTCCCCGGGGCCGAGGGCGACGCCCTGCTCATGCTGCTGGACGCGCGCGGCGTGGAGTGCTCCACCGGCTCGGCCTGCAGCGCCGGGGTGGCACGGCCGAGCCACGTGCTGCTCGCCGTGGGCGCCGACGCCGACCGCGCCCGCAGCTCGCTGCGGTTCTCCTTCGGCCACACCTCGGTGGACGCCGACGTCGACGCCGTGCTCGAGGTGATCGGGCCGGTGGTGGAGCGCGCCCGGCGGGCCGGGATGGGACGGCGGTAGTGCGCCTGCTCGCCGCCATGAGCGGCGGCGTGGACTCGGCGGTCGCCGCGGCGCTGGCCGTCGACGCCGGCCACGACGTCACCGGGGTGCACCTGGCGCTGTCCCCGGACCGGCAGACGCTGCGCAGCGGCGCCCGGGGCTGCTGCAGCGTCGAGGACGCCCACGACGCCCGCCGCGTCGCCGACGAGCTGGGCATCCCGTTCTACGTCTGGGACCTCGCCGAGCGGTTCACCGAGGACGTCGTCGAGGACTTCGTGGCCGAGTACGCGGCCGGCCGGACGCCGAACCCGTGCCTGCGCTGCAACGAGAAGATCAAGTTCGCCGCGGTGCTGGACCGGGCGCGGGCCCTGGGCTTCGACGCCGTCGTCACCGGCCACCACGCCCGGCTGGACGGCGGGCAGCTGCGGCGCTCCGTCGACGCGGCCAAGGACCAGTCCTACGTCCTCGCCGTCCTGACCGCGGAGCAGCTGGCCGGCGCGCGCTTCCCGCTCGGGTCGATGACCAAGCAGCGGGTCCGGGAGATCGCCGCGGAGCGGGGCTTCGCCGTCGCCACCAAGGCCGACTCGCACGACATCTGCTTCATCCCCGACGGGGACACCCGCGGCTTCCTGGCCCGGCGGCTCGGGCACCGGCCCGGGCCGGTCGTCGACGCCGCCACCGGGGCGACGGTGGGGGAGCACGGCGGCACCTACGGCTTCACCGTCGGGCAGCGCCGCGGCCTCGGTGTCGACGTCGGTGACTCCCGTCCGCGCTACGTGCTCGGCATCGAGCCGGTGACCCGCACCGTCACCATCGGGACCGCGGAGCTGACCGGTGTGACCGAGGTGCGCACCGCCGAACCCACCTGGGCCGGTCCGGCACCGCGGCTGCCGTTCGAGGCCGAGGTGCAGCTGCGTGCGCACGGCACCCCCGTGCCCTGCGTGGTGACCGCGGCCGAGGGCGGCGGGCTGGTGCTGCGGCTGGGCGCCGAGCAGCGCGGCGTGGCGCCGGGGCAGTCGGCGGTGCTGTACGCGCCCGACGCCGAGCGGGGCGACCTCGTGCTGGGCCAGGGGACCGTCGTCTCCGCCGGCCGGCCCGTCCCCGCCTGAGCGTCCCTGGACGCGGGGACGCCCCTGCGGGTCGCCCTCGCCCGCGCGACTAGCGTCGGTGCCGTGGCCTCGCCGACCGATCCCGCCTCGCCCAGCGACCCCACCCCGGATCCCGGGCCGCTGTCCTGGGGGCCGGCGACCGGGGTCGGCTCGCTGCCCGGCACCGACCCCGCCGAGGCGCTGCGCACGGTGACCGGTGAGCTCCCCGACTTCCCGCACCTGCCCGAGCTGCCCGGCCGCGGCGCCGGCGCGGACCTGGTCGGCCGCGGCGCCGCGCTGCTGGTGGAGATCGCCGTGGAGCTGACGCCGGCCGGCTGGCGGCTGGTCCCGCGCCCCGGCGTCGACCAGCGCCGGGCGGAGGAGTTCCTGGCCCGCGACCTGGACGCCCTGTACGACGTCGCCGAGGCCTACGAGGGGCCGTTCAAGCTGCAGGTGACCGGTCCGTGGACGCTCGCCGCGGGGCTGGAGCGCACCCGCGGGGACCGCGCCGTCGTCGACCCCGGCGCCCGCCGCGACCTCGGGCAGTCGCTGGCCGAGGGGGTGACGCAGCACGTCGCCGCGGTCACCGCCCGGGTGCCCGGCGCGCGGGTCGTGGTGCAGCTCGACGAGCCCTCGGTGCCCGCCGTCCTGCAGGGGGCGCTGCCCACGGTCAGCGGCTTCGGCCGGCTGCCGGCGGTCGAGGCGGCCGTCGTCGAGCAGGAGCTCGCCGCCGTCATCGGCGCGCTGGACGTGCCCGTGGTCGTGCACTGCTGCGCCGACCGCGCGCCGCTGGAGCTGTTCCGGGCCGCCGGCGCCGACGCGGTCTCCTTCGACCTCGGCCTGGTCCAGGACCTCGACGCCATCGGCACCGCGGTCGAGGCTGGCACCCACCTCCTGCCCGGCGTCGTCCCCGGTACCGACGCGACGCTGCCCGCGCCGAGGGCGACCGCCTCCCGGCTGCAGGCGTGGTGGCGGGAGCTGGGCTTCCCGGTGGAGGGGCTGCACACCGCGGTCACGCTGACGCCGGCCTGCGGGCTGGCCGGGGCGACCCCCGGCTACGCGCGGTCGGTGATGACCCACGTGCGCGAGGCGGCCCGGTACCTGCTGCCAGAGTGACGCACACGGCCGGGTGAGCGCCGGTTCGCTGTCGGACCGGGCGGATACCGTTCGGTCGTGACCACCGAAGCCGAGCCGCTGGACGAGCCGCTGGTCGACGCGCCCGAGGTGGCTGTGGCCACCGACCGGGAGGACCTCACCGAGGTCCCCGACGAGGCGCGCACCCGCCACCGGGACCTCTCCGAGGAGCTCGACCGGTACGCCTTCGCCTACTACGTGCAGGACGCGCCGCTGGTCAGCGACGCCCGGTACGACGAGCTGATGGGGGAGCTCAAGGCCATCGAGGCCGGGCACCCGGCGCTGGTCACCCCCGACTCGCCCAGCCAGAAGGTCAACGGCGGCTTCACCGCGACCTTCGCCCCGGTCCAGCACCGGGAGCGGATGCAGAGCCTGGACAACGCGTTCAGCAGCGACGAGCTCTCCGCCTGGGCCGGGCGCATCGAGCGCGAGGTCGGCGACGCGGCGGCCTACCTGTGCGAGCTCAAGGTCGACGGCGTCGCGGTGGCGCTGCTGTACGAGCAGGGCCGGCTGGTCCGGGCGGCGACCCGCGGCGACGGCGTCACGGGCGAGGACGTCACGGCCAACGTCCGCACCATGGACGACGTCCCGCAGCAGCTCACCGGCGACGACGTGCCCGAGCTGCTGGAGGTCCGCGGCGAGATCTACTTCCCGGTCGCCGCGTTCGCCGACGTCAACGCGGGCATGGTCGAGGCCGGCAAGGCGCCGTTCGCCAACCCGCGCAACGCCGCCGCCGGCTCGCTGCGGCAGAAGGACCCGCGGGTCACCGCGTCCCGGCCGCTGCGGCTGGTCGTGCACGGCCTCGGCGCGCGGGAGGGGTTCACCCTCGAGCGCCAGTCGGCCGCCTACGACCGGCTGCGCGAGCTCGGCCTGCCGGTGAGCAACCGGTACGAGGTGGTCGACGACCTCGAGGGCGTGTGGGCCTACATCGAGCGGTACCGGGAGCAGCGGCACTCCGTCGAGCACGAGATCGACGGTGTCGTCGTCAAGGTCGACCAGGTCGCCCTGCAGCGGCGGCTCGGGTCCACCTCGCGGGCCCCGCGGTGGGCGATCGCGTTCAAGTACCCGCCGGAGGAGGCGACCACCAAGCTCCTCGACATCCGGGTCAACGTCGGGCGCACCGGGCGGGTCACCCCGTTCGCGTTCATGGAGCCGGTCAAGGTCGCCGGGTCGACGGTGCAGCTGGCGACGCTGCACAACGCCAGCGAGGTCAGGCGCAAGGGCGTGCTGATCGGCGACACCGTCGTCATCCGCAAGGCCGGCGACGTGATCCCCGAGGTGCTCGGCCCGGTGGCCGCCGCCCGCACCGGTGACGAGCGCGAGTTCGTCATGCCGACGCACTGCCCGGAGTGCGGCACCGAGCTGCGCCCGGAGAAGGAGGGGGACGCCGACATCCGCTGCCCGAACGCCCGGTCGTGCCCGGCGCAGCTGCGGGAGCGCGTGTTCCACGTCGCCGGCCGGGGGGCCTTCGACATCGAGGTGCTCGGGTACGAGGCGGCGATCGCACTGCTGGAGAGCTCCCTCCTGCAGGACGAGGGCGACGTGTTCACCCTCGACGAGGAGGCGCTGTGCCGCACCGACTTCTTCACCAAGAAGGACGGCACCCTCTCGGCCAACGGCCGCAAGCTGCTGGCCAACCTGCAGACCCGCAAGGAGGTCCCGCTGTGGCGGGTGCTGGTCGCGCTGTCGATCCGGCACGTCGGCCCCACCGCGGCGCAGGCGCTGGCCCGCGACTTCCGTTCGCTGGACCGGATCGCGGAGGCCTCCGAGGAGGAGCTCGCGGCGGCCGACGGCGTGGGCCCCACCATCGCGCGGTCGGTGCGTGACTGGTTCGCCGTCGACTGGCACCGCGAGGTCGTCGAGAAGTGGCGGGCGGCCGGCGTCCGGATGGCCGACGAGGGCGAGGACGCCGGCCCCGGTCCGCTGACCGGGGTCACCGTCGTCGTCACCGGGGCGCTGCGCGACCTCAGCCGCGACCAGGCGATCGCGGCGATCCAGGAGCGCGGCGGCAAGGTGACCGGGTCGGTGAGCAAGAAGACCGGCTTCGTCGTCGTCGGTGCCGATCCCGGCAGCAAGTACGACAAGGCGGTGCAGGTCAAGGCGCCGATCCTGGACGACGACGGCTTCCGCGTGCTGCTGGAGGAGGGGCCCGAGGCGGCCCGCGCGGTGGCCACCACCGGCGACGGCAGCGAGCCGGCGGGGCAGGGCGCCGATGCCTGAGCCGGTCGACGACGACCTCGCCGCGCTGGAGGAGCGGGGTTGGCAGGCGCTGTCGACCTCCCCGGAGCAGGCGCTGGCCTTCTACGACCGCGTGCTCGACGACGCCGTGGAGATGCTCCTGCCCGGCGGCATGCGGCTGGACGACCGCGCCACCGTGCTGGCCGCGATGGGCGGCCCGCCGTGGAGCTCGTACAGGCTCGAGGACACGGTCGTCCGACGGCTGTCGGCCGACTCCGGACTGGTCACCTACGGGGTGGTCGCACGGCGGGAGGGCGTCCCGCCGTACTCCGCGCTGATCAGCAGCGTGTACGTCCGGCGGGACGGCGGCTGGAGGCTCGCGTTCCACCAGCAGACGCCACGCTGAGCGGCGTCAGAGCGGTGGCAGGTGGGCGACGCTGGCGGCGATCCCGGTGAGGTGCACCAGACGCAGCAGCTCCGAGCGGCGGTAGGCCGGGCCGCCCGAGCGGCCCAGCACCACCGCCGTCCGCGGGCTGCCGAAGGGGGTCGCCATCATCTCGATGGCCATCTCCCGCCAGCGCGCGGGCAACCAGTCGTCCTCGCTCGGCAGCAGCCGGGGCGTGGGCAGCGGCAGCCACGGCAGTGGCATGCCCTCGAAGCTGGGGGCCGCATCGGAGGCGGCGAGCACCTCGCACGGGCCTCCCTCGTCCTCACCGTGCAGCACGGCCGCCCAGCCGCTGTGGAAGACGCGGGGCAGCTCGGCCGCGAGCAGCTTGACCGCGAGGGTGGAGGGGGGATCGGTCGCCGCCCGGGCCAGCGACTCCAGCAGCTCCAGCTCGCGGTGCGTGTCCAGCGGCCCGGCGAACGGCCGCAGCGACTCCACCTCGACGCCCTCCACCGCCTGGGCAGCGGTGATCAGGCTGTCGGGGAGGCGGCCGGGGGGCAGGTCCACCACGATGTCGTCGACCGCGACCCCGCCGCCGCGCTCGAGCACGTCGACCGAGACGATGTCGATCCCGGCCGTGCCGAGCGCGGTGGCCACGGCGCCGAGGATGCCGGGGCGGTCGGGGACGACCAGCCGCAGGAGATAGGACACGGGTCCCTCCGGTTCGAGGTACGGGCCGATCTCCGTCGATCGCGGGCGACCAGCTTCCCCCATCGACCCGTCGGCGGTCGAGACACCCCCGGGCGCGCCGCCGGCCGACGTCGCCGCCGGACGGTGCCGGAGGCGCCCCACGTACAGTGGCGGGGTTGGTTCCCTGGTCGCGAGCGGCCTCGGAAGGCACCACCGAAGTGGAGTCCCCACCGCAGTGAGCACCCCCTCCCCGCAGGAGTCCCTCGGGCGGCAGGACCTCGCGCACCTGGCGCGACTGGCCCGGCTGGCCCTCAGCGACGACGAGCTCGACCACTTCGCCGGGCAGCTGTCCGCGGTGCTCGACGCCGTGGCGCAGGTCGGCAAGGCCGACGTGGCCGACGTCCCGCCCATGACCCACGCGGTGCCGCTGACCAACGTCACGCGCCCCGACGTCGTCACCCCGTGCCTGCCGCGGGACGTCGTCCTCGCCCAGGCCCCGGCCGCGGAGGACGACCGCTTCCGGGTGCCGCAGATCCTCGGGGAGGAGGAGTGAGCGCCCCGGTGGACAGCGACCTCACCGCCCTCGACGCCACGGAGCTCGGCCGCCGGCTCGCCGCGGGTGAGCTCAGCTCGGTGGAGCTGACCGGCGCCTACCTCGACCGGATCGCCGCCGCCGACGGCGTACTGGGCGCCTACCTGCACGTCGACCCGGACGCCGCACTGGCCCGCGCCGGGGAGATCGACGCCGCCCGCGCCGCGGGGGAGGAGCTCGGCCCGCTGGCCGGCCTGCCCGTCGCGCTCAAGGACGTCTTCGTCACCGAGGGCGTGCCCACCACCAGCGGCTCGAAGATCCTCGAGGGCTGGCGGCCGCCGTACGACGCGACCGTCGCCGCGCGGCTCAAGGACGCCGGCACGGTGCTGCTCGGCAAGACCAACATGGACGAGTTCGCGATGGGCTCCTCCACGGAGAACTCCGCCTACCGGCCGACCCGCAACCCCTGGGACACCGACCGCATCCCGGGCGGCTCCTCGGGCGGCTCCTCCGCCGCGGTCGCCGGCGGCCTCGCCCCGTGGGCGCTGGGCACCGACACCGGCGGCTCGATCCGCCAGCCGGCCGCGGTGACCGGCCTGGTCGGGCACAAGCCCACCTACGGCGCGGTGTCGCGCTACGGCCTCATCGCCTTCTCCTCCAGCCTCGACCAGGCCGGCCCGATGGCGCGCACCGTGCTCGACGCAGCGCTGCTGCACGAGGCGATCGGCGGGCACGACCCGCGCGACTCCACGAGCATCGACGCGCCCGTCCCGGTGCTGGTGAAGGCCGCCACCGAGGGTGCCGGTGGCGAGCTGGCCGGGCTGCGGGTCGGCGTCGTCCGCGAGCTCGGCGGCGACGGGCACACCGACGGCTACGAGGCCGGCGTGCTGGCCCGGGTCCAGGAGACCGTGGCGCTGCTCGAGGGCATGGGCGCCGACGTCCGCGAGGTCTCCTGCCCGTCGTTCGACCTGGCCCTGCCGGCGTACTACCTCATCGCCCCCAGCGAGGCCTCGTCGAACCTGGCCCGCTTCGACGGCATGCGGTTCGGCCTGCGGGTCGGCGACGACGGCGCCCACTCCCTCGACGAGGTCATGTCGCTGACGCGTGACCAGGGCTTCGGCGCGGAGGTCAAGCGCCGCATCATCCTGGGCACCTACGCGCTGTCGGCCGGCTACTACGACGCCTACTACGGGCAGGCGCAGAAGGTCCGCACGCTGATCACCCGCGACTTCACCGCCGCCTTCGACGACGTCGACGTGCTGGTCAGCCCGACGAGCCCGACCGTGGCGTGGCCGATCGGCGCCCGCGTCGACGACCCGCTGGCCATGTACGCCGCCGACCTGTGCACGCTGCCGGCCAGCCTCGCGGGGCTGCCGGCCATCTCGGTGCCCTGCGGGCTGTCCGACGGGCTGCCGGTCGGGTTCCAGGTCATGGCGCCGGCCCTGGCCGACGACCGCTGCTACCGGGTCGCCGCCGCCGTCGAGGCCGCCCTGGACGCCGCCCGCGGGCACCGGCTGCTCGACGAGCTGGCGCAGCGGACGGCGACCGCGGGGGCCGAGGCGTGAACGGTCCCCTCAAGGCCGCCTGGGCCCTCACCGCGTTCGTCGTCCTCGTGGGCCTGATCGGCTGGATCGCGACCGGCGAGGCGTTCTTCGCCGTCTTCATCGTCCTGGGCCTGCTGACCGCGGTCGGTGCGTGGATGACCGGTCGCACCGGCCCGAAGGAGAACACCCCCTCATGACCGAGACCCTGGTGGACTACGACGAGGTCCTCACCCGCTACGAGCCGGTCATCGGCCTGGAGACCCACGTCGAGCTGGGCACCGCGTCGAAGATGTTCTGCGGCTGCGCCACCACCTTCGGCGCCGAGCCCAACACCCAGACCTGCCCCGTGTGCCTCGGCCTGCCCGGCTCGCTGCCGGTGGCCAACGCCGCCGCCATCGAGGCGACCATCCGCATCGGGCTGGCGCTGGGCTGCCGGATCGCCGGCTGGTGCCGGTTCGCGCGGAAGAACTACTTCTACCCGGACATCCCCAAGGGCTTCCAGACCAGCCAGTACGACGAGCCGCTGTGCACCGCCGGGCACCTCGACGTCGAGGTCGACGGCGAGACCTACCGGGTCGAGATCGAGCGGGTGCACCTCGAGGAGGACACCGGCAAGAACCTGCACGTCGGTGGCGCGACCGGGCGGATCCACGGCGCCGACTACTCGCTGGTCGACTTCAACCGCGCCGGCATCCCGCTGGTCGAGATCGTCACCCGGCCCATCCCCGGTGCCGGCGCCAAGGCCCCCGAGGTGGCCCGCGCGTACGTCACCGAGCTGCGCGACATCATCCAGACCCTCGGCGCCTCCGACGTCCGGATGGAGCAGGGCAGCCTGCGCTGCGACGTGAACACCTCGCTGGCGCCGATCGGCAGCCTGGAGTGGGGCACGCGCACCGAGACGAAGAACGTGAACTCGCTGCGGTCGGTGGAGCGCTCGGTGCGCTTCGAGATGCGCCGGCAGGCCGCCGTCCTCGACGCCGGCGGGCGGGTGCTGCAGGAGACCCGCCACTTCCACGAGGACACCGGCACCACCTCGGCCGGGCGGAGCAAGGAGGAGGCGACCGACTACCGGTACTTCCCCGAGCCCGACCTGGTCCCCGTCGCACCGGACGCGGAGTGGGTGGAGAAGCTCGCCGCCGAGCTGCCCGAGCTGCCGGCCGCCCGCCGCGCGCGGCTGCAGGAGGAGTGGGGGCTGTCGGCCACCGAGATGGGCTGGCTGACCGGCGCCGGTGCGCTGGGCCTGGTCGACGCCACCGTCGCCGCCGGTGCCACCCCGGCCGATGCCCGCAAGTGGTGGCTCGGCGAGCTGGCCCGCCGGGCCAACGACGCCGGCGTCGAGCTGTCGGAGCTGGCCATCACCCCCCGCCAGGTCGCGGAGCTGACGGGGCTGGTCTCCGCGGGCACCATCAACGACCAGCTGGCCCGGCAGGCGCTGGACGGCGTCCTGGCCGGCGAGGGCGACCCCGCGCAGGTGGTCGAGGCCCGCGGGCTGGCCGTCATGGGCGAGTCCGACGAGCTGGTCGCCGCGGTCGAGGCCGCGATCGCCGGCGCGCCGGACGTCGTCGCCAAGGTGCAGGGCGGCAAGGTGCAGGCCCTCGGCGCGCTGGTCGGCGCGGTCATGAAGGCCACCCGCGGCAAGGCGGACGCCGCCACCGTCAAGCGCATGCTCGAGGAGCGCGTCCTCCCCGGCTGACGCCGGAACGGCTCGGCGGCACGGGAACGGCGCCGGGCCGGGTCGTGGAGTGCCTCGGCAGCTGGGGACGGCACCCCACCGGGGTGGACCGGTCGCGGGGCCCGGAGGGTCCCCGACCGCGCCACGGGCAGCGGCTCCGCGTCCGCCGGGGACGGCAGGTGGCCGCGGTGCGGTCCGGAGGACCGCGGTGTCACGGTGTCGGCCGGTAGGCCGACGGTGTCAGAGCGTCACAGCGGGGAGTCGCCGGAGCCGCCGGGCGGGAGCACGCGGAGCACCCGGTCGTCCTGCTCGACGGGGGTGCCGATGCCGTCGCGGTTCGACGTGGTGATCCACAGCGCGCCGTCGGCGTCGAGGACGACGGTCCGCAGCCGGCCGTAGCGCTCGGCGAGGAAGTCGGTGGGCTGGTCGACGGGTGTGCCGCCGGCGTCCAGCTCGACCGCGTGCACCCGCCGGCCGTCGAGGGCGCCGAGGAAGACGGCGCGGCCGGACACCGCGCAGCCGCCCAGGCCGCCGTCGGGGCCGGCGATCTCCAGCACCGGCTCGCGGCTGCCCGGGCCGGGCTGCGGCCAGCCGGCGTCACCGCCCTGCGCGACCCGGTCGAACGCGTCGGGGCCGTCGACCGCGTCGTCGGTCGCGAACAGGCCCTCGGCGCCGTCGCTGCACAGGGCGGTGACGTTGCCGTGCCCGCTGCTGTACACCGGCCCGGCGCCGACCGGCTGCCCGAAGACGTCGACGTGCAGGACCTTGCCGCCCAGTGACGCCGGGTCCTGGGCCAGGGCGGCGTTGCCGGTGTCGCCGGTGCCCACGTAGAGGGTGCCGTCGGCGCCGAACAGCAGCCCGCCGCCGTTGCGGGTCTCGCCGCGGGGCAGGCCGGTGAGCACCGGGTTCGGCGTCCCGCCGAGGGGGAAGCGGACCACCCGGTTGTCGGTCGCGGTGGAGACGTAGGCGTAGAGCAGGCCGTCCTCGGCGAAGGTCGGCGACAGCGCCAGGCCCAGCAGGCCCCCGTCGCCCGCGGGGTCGATCCCGGTGACGGTCATGAGCTCCTGGGCGGGGGAGCGGTCGGGGAACACCTGGAACAGCCGGCCGCTGTCGCGCTCGCCGACGACCGCCGAGCCGTCGGGCAGCACCACCAGGCCGGTGGGCACGGTCAGGCCGGAGGCGACGACGTTCGGGTCGCCGCCCTGCTCGCCCGAGCCGGGGTCGGCCGGGTCGCCGGGGCCGCGTGGGGGTGTGGTCTCCGTGGGCGGGCCGACCTGCGGCGGCGGGTCCTCGGGCAGCGGGCGGAAGGGGCCCGCCGGCTCGTAACCGTCGCTCCCGCACCCGGCCAGGACGGCGGTCAGCAGCAGGGCACCGGCCAGCCGCCGTCCCCGCCTCCCGCGCCGCCGGCTCACCCCCAGCACAGTACGTGCGCCGGCTGGGCGTGGGCCTAGTGTCGGACCACGTGGCCCCCGAGATCACCGGTTCGTACGTCGTCGGCGAGGACGAGACGCTGCACGTGCTCGTCCCCTCCCGGGCGCTGGCCACCGCGGTCGAGGCGGTGTCCCCCCGCGTGCGCGCCCACCGGCTGGACCCGGGCGACGTGCCCAGCGGCGAGGCCGCCCAGGCTCAGGTGTGGGTGCCGCGCGGGGGCGGCGGAGCGGACCTGGAGCTCGCCGCGGCGCTGCCCCGCCTGCGGCTGGTGCAGCTGCTCAGCGCCGGCGCGGAGAAGTTCGTCGGCCGGCTGCCCGAGGGCGTCGCGCTGTGCAACGCGCGGGGCGCGCACACGCCGTCGACCGCGGAGTGGGTGGTGGCCGCGGTGCTGGCCGCCCAGCGCGGGCTGCCGCACTTCGTCCGCGAGCAGGACGCCGGCCGCTGGTCGCCCGCCGCGTTCGGCACCGTCGTCGGCGCACGGGTGCTCGTCGTCGGGGCGGGCGACATCGGGCGGGCCGTCGGGCGGATGCTCGCCGGCTTCGACGTCGAGCTGACCTACGTCGCCCGGACCGCGCGCGCCGGCGTCCACGGCACCGAGGAGCTGCCCCGGCTCCTGTCGCAGGCCGACGTCGTGGTGGTGATCGTGCCGGTCACGCCGGAGACCACCGGGCTGGTCGACGCGGACTTCCTCGCGGCGATGGCCGACGGCGCGCTGCTGGTGAACGCCGCGCGCGGGGTGGTCGTGGACACCGGCGCCCTGCTGGCCGAGCTGCGGTCCGGTCGGCTGCGGGCGGCGCTGGACGTCACCGACCCCGAGCCGCTGCCGGAGGGGCACCCGCTGTGGTCGGCGCCCGGGTTGCTGCTGACGCCGCACGTCGCCGGGAACGTGCCGGCGACCAACGAGCGTGCCGGCGTCGCCGTCGTCGACCAGATCGCCCGCGTGCTCGCCGGGGAACCGCTGGTCAACGTCGTCGACGCGTACTGAGGCGGGTCAGGCCGCCGGGTCGGGGGAGGGGATGCGCCCGCCGGAGAGGGCGGCCAGCCGCGGGAGGTCGCGGGTGCGCAGCACCGGCAGGCGCACCTCGGTGCCGCCGGTGGTGACCAGCCAGAGGTCGTCGCGGCGGCCCACCCGGATCCCGGCGAGCTCGGACCACGGCACCCGGCGCTGCCCGACCATCGAGCGCACGGTGACGGCGTCGTCGCTGACGTCGACACCGACGCGCAGCACCCAGGCGGCGACGAGGAGGGGCACGAGCAGGACGACGAGCGTCCAGGTCGCGGCGAAGGCCAGCGGGACGGCGCACACGAGGAGCAGGACGACCGGGAGCAACGCCGTCCGGCTCATCCGCATGCGGACGGGAGCAGCCACGTCTGCCGAGTGTCCCAGACCGGGTCAGCCGGTCATGGCGGCCAGCTTGGCGGCCGCGTCACTGCCCTCGGCCGCGGTGTAGACGACCAGCTGCAGCCCGGGGGCGTCGGCCGGGGTCAGCTGGTGGTGCTCCAGCAGCAGCGTCCCCACCTCCGGGTGCTCGAAGCGCCGTTCCCCGGAGCTGAACCGGTCGACGTCGTGGCTGGCCCACCCGGCGCGGAAGTGCGGGCTGGCCGCCTCCAGCCGCGCGACCAGGTCGACGACGTCGGGGTCGGCGAGGCGGGGGCCGACCTCGGCCCGGAACTGGGTGAGGAAGCGCCGGCTGTCGGTGGTCCAGTCGCCCAGCAGCGCGCGCACCGCGGGGTCGGTGAACACCAGCCACAGCAGGTTCCGGTCGGCGGCCGGCACGGCGGCCACCCCGGGGTAGAGCCGCTCGTAGGCGCGGTTCCAGCCGACGATCGACCAGCTCGCGGTGATCACGTAGGCGGGGGAGCTGCCCAGGGCGTCCACCAGCCGCTGCACGTGGGCCGGGATGCCGTGGGCTGCTGCCTCCGGCGCCGCGCCGCCGTGACCGGCCAGCCGCAGCACGTACTCGCGCTCGGCCGGGGACATGCGCAGCGTGCGGGCCAGCGCCTCGACCACCTGCCGGGACGCGCGGATGTCCCGGCCCTGCTCCAGCCACGTGTACCAGGTGTGGCTGACGCCGGACAGCAGCGCGACCTCCTCGCGGCGCAGCCCGGGGGTGCGCCGTGCGCCCCCGGCGGGCAGCCCGACCGCGCGGGGGTCGACCTGCCGACGGCGCGAGCGGAGGAAGTCGGCCAGCTCGCGGCGGGCGGACGGCGGCACGCGGTCTCCTGCGGCTCGGTGGTGGTGTCGGTACCAGTATCAACGGTGTCCTCGTCCACGTCGGTGCCGCGGCCTACGCTCGGCGGACGTGACGAGCGTCGAGGACCGCCCCACCACCACCGCAGACGTCAAGCCCCGCAGCCGCGAGGTGACCGACGGGATCACCAGGGCCCCTGCCCGCGCCATGCTCCGCGCGGTCGGCATGGGGGACGACGACTGGGACAAGCCGCAGATCGGCGTCGCGTCGTCGTGGAACGAGATCACCCCCTGCAACCTCTCCCTGGACCGGCTGGCCAAGCGGGCCAAGGAGGGCGTGCACGCGGCCGGCGGCTACCCGCTGGAGTTCGGCACGATCTCGGTCTCCGACGGCATCTCCATGGGCCACGAGGGCATGCGCGCCTCGCTGGTCTCGCGGGAGGTCATCGCCGACTCGGTGGAGACGGTCATGTTCGCCGAGCGGCTCGACGGCTCGGTGCTGCTGGCCGGCTGTGACAAGTCCCTGCCCGGGATGCTCATGGCCGCCGCGCGCCTCGACCTGGCCAGCGTCTTCCTGTACTCGGGGTCGACGCTGCCCGGGAAGCTCGGCGACCGCGACGACCTCACGATCATCGACGTGTTCGAGGGCGTCGGCGCCTGCGCCCGCGGGCTGATCACCCGCGAGGACCTCGACGCCATCGAGAAGGCCGCCTGCCCGGGCATGGGCTCCTGCGGCGGCATGTACACGGCCAACACCATGGCCAGCGTCGCCGAGGCGCTGGGCATGGCCCTGCCGGGCAGCGCCGCGCCGCCGGCCCCCGACAGCCGCCGCGACGCCTTCGCGGTCGCCTCGGGCGAGGCCGTGGTCAACCTGCTGCGCCAGGGCATCACGGCCCGCCAGATCATGACGAAGAAGGCGTTCGAGAACGCGATCACGGTGGTCATGGCGCTCGGCGGCTCCACCAACGCCGTCCTGCACCTGCTGGCGATCGCGCACGAGGCGCAGGTCGACCTGACCCTCGACGACTTCAACCGGATCGGCGACCGCACCCCGCACCTGGCCGACGTCAAGCCGTTCGGCCGGTTCGTGATGACCGACATCGACCGCGTCGGCGGCGTCCCCGTCGTGCTGCGCGCGCTGCTCGACGCCGGCCTGCTGCACGGCGACGTCCTCACCGTGACCGGGAAGACGATGGCCGAGAACCTCGCGGAGATCGCCCCGCCGGACCTCGACGGAACGATCGTCCACGCGATGGACAACCCGATCCACAAGACCGGCGGACTGACCATCCTGCGCGGCTCGCTGTCGCCGGAGGGCGCGGTCGTGAAGTCCGCGGGCTTCGACGCCGACGTCTTCGAGGGCACCGCACGCGTCTTCGACGGCGAGCAGGGCGCGATGGACGCCGTCACCGAGGGCACCCTCAAGGCCGGCGACGTCGTGGTCATCCGCTACGAGGGCCCCAAGGGCGGCCCCGGCATGCGGGAGATGCTCGCCGTGACCGGCGCCATCAAGGGCGCGGGCCTGGGCAAGGACGTCCTGCTGCTGACCGACGGCCGGTTCTCCGGCGGGACGACGGGGCTGTGCGTCGGCCACGTCGCGCCCGAGGCCACCGACGGCGGCCCGATCGCCCTCGTGCAGGACGGCGACCCGATCCGCCTGGACCTCGCCGCCCGGACCCTGGACCTGCTGGTGGACGCCGAGGAGCTGGACCGCCGCCGGCAGAGCTGGCAGCCGCTGCCGCCCCGCTACACCACCGGCGTCCTGGGCAAGTACGCCAAGCTCGTCGGCTCCGCCGCGCAGGGCGCCATCTGCGGGTGATCCCCGGCCGGTCTCCCCGGCCCTGACTGCGGGTCGGGGTCGGGGAGCGGCCCTCACCCCGAGGGGTGAGCACGTTCCCGCTCCGCTGCGGTGCGCGGCGTGAGGTGCCGACACCCCCGGTGTGGACAGGCTGAGGTGGGTGCTCCTCGTGAGCGCCGTGTTGGCCGCGGCCGCCTGTGCGGTGGCCGCCGGCACGACCGGTCCCGGGTTCGCCGCGGACGTCGCGGTCACCGTCATGGGGGGCGTCACGTCCGTTGTGACGTGGTGTGCCGGACGGCGCCACCAGTCGGGTGCGCGAGGCTGGCGTCTGGTCGCCGTCACGCCGCTGTTGCCCGTCCTCGGTTTCCTCACCGTGCTGGCGATGGAGCCCGACGACCCGATGGAGCGGGTGCTGCTCCGGTGGCTGCCGACGGTGCCCGGCTACGTGATCTTCGTCCTCGGCACCCTGACCCTCGTCGACCGCGGCCGGCTGCGCCGCGGTGCCCGGTCCGGCGTCGAGCTGGCCCTCTTCGGCACCGCGTGCCTGCTGGTCGTGCAGCTGTTCGTGCTCGGCCCGCACCGCAGCTGGCTGGAACTGGGCCTGGGCGAGGCGGCCGTGCTGGCGGCCGCCGCCGTGGTCACCGCCGGGACGATGACGGCGGCGCTGGTGCTGCTCGGGGCCATCGAGAGCCACCGCCAGCGCATGGCGCTGCTGCTGCTCGCCGGCGCTGTCGCGGCGACCACCGGCCGCGCGCTGAGCACCTCCGCCACGCTCGCCGGCGCCGTCGCCGTGACCGACGCCAGCCGCTTCCTCGTCGTCGCCGGGCTGTTCCTGGTCGCCGCGGCCGCGCTGGCCGACCCCGGAGGGCGGGCCGCCGACGCACGGCCCGGACGGGCCCGCAGCGGCCGCTCCACCCACCTGGGCCAGTTGCTGCCGCACCTGGCGATGCTCGCCGCCCTGCTGGGGCTGGTCACCGCCGGAGTCGTGGGCGGTCGCCCCAGCCCGCTCATGATCGGCGGTGTCGTCCTGTGTGCGGTCCTGTCCGTCGTCCACCGGTGGGTGACCGCCCGCGACGAGCAGCGCATGGGCGCCCGCCTGCGGCGCAGCGAGTCCTACTTCCGCTCCCTCGTCGCCTCCAGCGGCGACGCGGTGCTCATCCTCGACGACGACCTGCGGGTCACGTGGGCCTCGCCGGTGTTCGGCAGCGTGCTCGGCGACCCCGGCCGGACCGTGGTCGGCCGGGACCTGCTCGAGCTGGTCCACCCGGAGGACGCCCTCCCGGTGGCCCGCGCACTGCACCGGGACGGCGACGGGTCGGCCTGCTCTGCCACGCTGCGGGTGCAGCACGCCGACGGCACCTGGCGGCACCTGGAGGCCAGCGTCTCCGACCTGCGCTCCGACGCGCACGTCGGAGCGGTCGTGCTGCACTGCCGGGACACCACCGAGCGGGTCGAGCGCGAACGCGTCCTCGAGCAGGTCGCCTTCACCGATCCCCTCACCGGCCTGCCCAACCGTGCCGGCTGCCGGCGGACCGTCGAGGAGCTGCTGGCCCGTGCCGGCGGCCCCGGCGTCCCCTGCACCACGTTCCTGCTGGTGGAGCTCCAGGGCCTGGAGGAGGTGCGCGAGCACGCCGGCACCCACGTCGCCAGCGTCGTGCTGGTCGAGGTCGCGCGCCGGCTGCGGGCCACCGTCCGGGGTCCGGAGGTCGTGGCCCGGCTCGGCGGCGGCACCTTCGCCGTCCTCGTGGAGGGGCCGGCGCACGCCGTCGACCTGCTCGCCGACCGCTGCCTGTCGGTCATCGAGCAGCCGGTGGACACCCCGGCGGGGATCTTCGACCTCGCCGCGAGCATCGGCGTCGTCGAGCTGACCACCGGCGCGACGGTCGCGGAGCTGACCGGCCGCGCCGAGCTCGCCGTGCGGGCCGCGGCGGCCTCCGGGCCGGGGACGGCGCTGCGCTACCGGCCGGCGCTGGGCAACGCCGCCGCCCGGCGGGACCGGCTGCGCGACGACCTGCCCGGTGCCTGGACCCGCGGTGAGTTCACGGTGCTGTTCCAGCCGGTGGTCTCCCTGGAGGAGCAGCGGATCAGCGGCATCGAGGCGCTGCTGCGCTGGCGCCACCCGGAGCTGGGGGACGTGCCGCCGGCCGAGTTCGTGCCCGTCGCCGAGCGCGCCGGGGTCATGGACGAGCTGCAGCGGTGGGCCATGGAGCAGGCGGCGACCGCGGCGGTCGCTCTGCCGCACACCGGCGCGCCCCTCCAGCTCGGCGTCAACATCTCCGCCTCGCACGTCGCCGCGCGCACCCTCGTCGGGGACGTCGCCGCCGTGCTGCACGCCACCGGCCTGCCGCCCGAGCGACTGGTCCTGGAGATCACCGAGGCGACCGTGCTCGCCGACGGCGACCACGTGGGCGTGGACATCGAGGCGCTGCGGCTCATGGGCGTGCACGTCGCGCTCGACGACTTCGGCGCCGGCCGGTTCTCGCTGGCCGACCTGACCCGGCTGCCGATCGACGTCCTCAAGCTGGACCGGTCCTTCGTCGCGCGGGTCGACCGCGACCCGAAGAGCCGCGCGCTGTGCGAGTCGGTCGTGACCATCGGCCGGGCCCTCGGCCTGGACGTCGTCGCGGAGGGCGTGGAGACCCCGGCCCAGCTCGGTGCGCTGCGCGGCCTGGGCTGCGGGTTCGCCCAGGGCTTCCTGCTGGCGCGCCCGATGCGGCTGGCCGAGCTCACCGAACTGCTCTGCGACGGCGCGGGTGTGCTGTGGCCGGGCCTGGTCGGTTCCCGCTGATGGCGGGGACCCCGGCCGGCCGAGCCTCCGTCCGCGGACGGAGCTCGGGAGCCGTGCTCGTCCTGCTCGCCGTGCTCGCCGGCGCGCTCGTGGTCGTCGAGACCACGGCGGGGGACGCCGCCCTGTGCCTGGGTCCGGTCCTGCTCGCGGCCGCCTCGTGGGTCACCGCGGTGGTCATCGCCCGCCACGGGGCACGGCTGCCCGGTCCCTCGGCCGGTCCGTGGCGCGCGCTCGCGCTGACCATGCTGCTGCTGGGGCTGGGGCAGGCGGGCAGCGCGCTGGCCGGTGTCGGGATCAACACCAGCGAGGCCGGCTGGCACGACCTGCCGCTGCTGGCCGCCGTGCCCGCCGCCATCGCGACCTGCGCCCGGCTGCTGTCGTCCGCCGGCACCCGCGCCATCGGCTCCCGCGCGCTGCTCGACGGCGTCATCGTGCTCGTGGCGGTCGGTCTGTCCGGGGAGGCGCTCCTGGCCGACGCCGGCGCCCGTTCCGGCAGTGTGTCCGACCCGCTGGTCTCCGTCGGCTACCCGGCGGTGGGCGCGCTGCTGTGCGGCGTGGGCCTGGTCACCGTGGCCGCGATCCACGACGGCCGGCGCCGGGCGGCCGGCTGGCTGCTGGCCGCCTCCGTCGCGCTCGCGGTCGTGGTGCTCAGCGGCGCCCTCGCCGTCACCACCCACGAGCCCGCGCTGGACGTCGTCACCGGCCTGGCGTGGCTGGCCATGCTGGCGGCGGCGCTGCGGGCGGTCGACATCGACCCCGGCCGCACCGGCGAGGACGCGGAGCCCGCGGCCGGGCTGCCGCTGGCGGGGGTCCTGTTCAGCAACTGCGCGGCCTTCGGCGTCGCGCTCTTCCTCGCCATCGGGGTCACCGCGGGGCGCACCGTCTCGCCGCTGGAGGGCGCCGGCATCACCGTGCTGATGCTGCTGGCCCTCGTGCGCTGCCTCGTGTGGGCCGCCGACGGCGAGCGGCTGACCCGGCGTGTCCGCAGCACGGAGGGCTGGCTGCGCGCGCTGCTGCACAGCGGCGAGGCGGTCACCGTCCTGCTCGACCGGACCGGCCGGGTGGCCTGGACGTCAGGGCGGTCGTGGGACCACCTCGGCTGGAGCCACCGCGAGCTCTCCGGTCGCGTCCTGCTCGGCCTCGTCCACTCCGGGGACCGGGAACGCCTCCAGCGGGTGGCGGTCGCCGTGCGGGCCGGCGAGCAGCCGGCCGAGCTGCCCGCGACGGTGCGCCTGTCCACGCAGGAGGGGAGCTGGCGGGAGGTGGAGGTCTCCGGCGCCGCCCGCACCGGGGACGACGACGGGCTGGTGCTGCACCTGCGCGACGTCACCGACCGCACCAGCGCCCAGCGCGAGCTGGAGCGGCTGGCCTACACCGACTTCCTCACCGGCCTGCCCAACCGGGCGCGGTTCATGGCCGCGCTGCGCACGGCGCTGGCCACCCCGGCCCCCGGGTGCCTGCTGCTGGTGGACCTGGACGGCTTCAAGGCGGTCAACGACGTCGCCGGGCACGACGCCGGTGACCGGTTGCTGGGCGAGGTGGCCGACCGGCTGCGCGCGGCCGCCCGGGACGGGGACGTCGTGGCGCGGCTGGGCGGCGACGAGTTCGCCGTCCTCGTCCGTGCCGGACGCGAGGAGTCCACCGCGCTGGCCGAGCGGCTCGTGGGGCTGCTCGACCGCGACCACCGCCCGGTCGCCCCGCACGGGAGCGCCGACGGCGGCCTGGTCTTCCGCGTCTCCGGCAGCGTGGGTGTCGCCCCGCTGCGCTCCGGCGACGAGCCCCTCGAGTCCCTGCGCCGCGCCGACCTCGCCCTGCGGGCGGCCAAGGCGGCGGGGAAGAACTGCGTCCGCTCCTCGGGTGCGGCGCTCGACCGCGTGGTGGACCGCCGTGCGCGGCTGGCCCGCGACCTGCCCGCGGCCATCACCGGCGGCGAGCTGTCGCTGGCCTACCAGCCGGTGGTGGGCGTCCCGGACCGGCGCGTGCTGGGCGTGGAGGCACTCGTCCGCTGGGACCACCCGGAGCTCGGCGCCGTCCCGCCCGAGGAGTTCGTCGGCCTGGCCGAGGACGACGGCCTCATCGTGCCGCTGCAGCGGTGGGTGCTCGCCGAGGCCACGGCCGCGCTGGCCCCCATGCTCGCCGCCGGACACGACCTGCAGCTCGGCGTGAACGTCTCGATGCGGCACCTGCAGGCCGGGTGCCTGGCGACCGACGTCGCGGCGGTCCTCGCCGGCTCCGGCGTGCCGGCGCACCGGCTGATGCTGGAGCTCACCGAGTCGGTGCTCATGGGCGCCGGGGACCGGACCGACGGCGACCTCGACGCGCTGCGGAGCATGGGCTGCGTGCTGTCGCTGGACGACTTCGGCAAGGGACACTCCAGCCTCGCGCGGCTGGCCCGGCTGCCGGTGCAGGTGCTCAAGATGGACCGCGCGTTCGTCGCGCACATCGAGTCCGACCCGCGCACCGCCGCGCTGGTCGGCAGCGTCGTGGAGCTCGGGCGCACCCTCGGCATGGACGTCGTGGCCGAGGGCGTCGAGACGGCCGGCCAGCTCGCGGCGCTGCGCGGCCTGGGCTGCCGGTACCTGCAGGGCTACCTGCTGGGCCACCCGGTGCCCGCGGCCGACCTGCCGGACCTGCTGGCCCGGTTCGACCCGGCGGTGCTCGACGGTCTCGCGGTGCCGTCCCACGTCTGAGCACCTCGGTGTCCACTGTGTGGGACGGGGTGGTTGACGTGCGGCCGCGTCGAGGCGCACAGTGAGCGGGTGCGCCCCGCCTGCCTGCTCCTCGTAGTCGCCTAGCGCGTCGGTCGCCCGACCGATGCGCTGACCCCTCTGTGCCCGCAGGCACGAGGGGTCTTTCGTTTGCGGGCCCCCTGGACTCCCGGACGACGGCCGGCCCGCGCCCGCAGGCACCCGCGGTGCACACCGCACGGCCCCCGAACCGACGCCCCCACCGGGGGCACTGCCAGGAGACGCCATGAACAGCACCACCCCCGGCGAGTCCGCGACACGCGAAGCCGCCGCAGCGCTCGCCGGCGTCGAGACCGCCGCCCGGTCGGTGGCCGAGGCCGCCGCCGAGCCGCTCCTCGGCTGCACCGGGGCGCAGAGCCTCGTCCGCTCGCTCGAGGCGGTCGGCGTCGAGGTGGTGTTCGGGATCCCCGGCGGGGCGATCCTGCCCGCCTACGACCCGCTGTTCGACTCCCACGTGCGCCACGTCCTGGTCCGGCACGAGCAGGGCGCCGGCCACGCGGCCACCGGTTACGCGCAGGCCACCGGGCGGGTCGGCGTCTGCATGGCCACCTCCGGTCCGGGCGCGACCAACCTGGTGACGCCGCTGGCCGACGCCTACATGGACTCGGTCCCGATCGTCGCGATCACCGGCCAGGTGCCCAGCGGCGCGATCGGCACCGACGCCTTCCAGGAGGCCGACATCCGCGGCATCACGATGCCGGTCACCAAGCACAACTTCCTGGTCACCGACGCCCGCGAGATCCCGCAGCGGATCGCCGAGGCGTTCCACCTGGCCGCCACCGGCCGCCCGGGCCCGGTCCTGGTCGACATCCCCAAGGACGTCCTGCAGGCGACCACCGACTTCCACTGGCCGCCGCGGCTCGACCTGCCCGGCTACAAGCCGACCACCCGGCCGCACGGCAAGCAGGTCCGCGAGGCCGCCGCGCTCATCGCCGGCGCCCGCCGGCCGGTGCTCTACGTCGGCGGCGGCGTGCTCAAGGCGCAGGCCACCGCCGAGCTGGCCGAGCTGGCGCAGCTCACCGGCGCTCCCGTCGTGACCACCCTCATGGCCCGCGGCGCGTTCCCCGACAGCGACCCGCAGCACCTGGGCATGCCCGGCATGCACGGCACCGTCGCCGCGGTCACCGCGTTGCAGAAGGCCGACGTGCTCATCGCCCTCGGCGCCCGCTTCGACGACCGGGTCACCGGCCAGCTGTCCTCGTTCGCCCCCGAGGCCCAGGTCGTCCACGCCGACATCGACCCCGCGGAGATCGGCAAGAACCGCCGCGCCGACGTCCCGATCGTCGGGGACGCCCGCGAGACGATCGCCGAGCTCGTCGTCGCCCTGCGCGCCGAGCACGAGGCCGGGCGCACCCCCGACCTCGCCGCCTGGTGGGCGCAGCTGGACTCGTGGCGGCAGAAGTACCCGCTGGGCTACGACTGGCCCGAGGACGGCGCGCTGTCCCCGCAGTACGTGATCGAACGGCTCGGCGCCATCGCCGGCCCCGACGCGATCTACGCCGCGGGCGTCGGCCAGCACCAGATGTGGGCCGCCCAGTTCATCAAGTACGAGAAGCCCGGCACCTGGCTCAACAGCGGCGGGCTCGGGACGATGGGCTACGCCGTCCCGGCCGCGATGGGCGCCAAGTACGGCCGCCCCGAGACGACCGTGTGGGCCATCGACGGCGACGGCTGCTTCCAGATGACCAACCAGGAACTGGCCACCTGCGCCATCGAGGGCATCCCGGTCAAGGTCGCCGTCATCAACAACGGCAACCTCGGCATGGTCCGGCAGTGGCAGACCCTGTTCTACGAGGGCCGCTACTCCAACACCAAGCTGCACCCGGTCGACGAGAACGGCACGCCCAAGCCGGTGCGCATCCCCGACTTCGTCGCCCTGGCCGAGGCGCTGGGCTGTGTCGGCCTGCGCTGCGAGAGCAAGGACGACGTCGACGCGGTGATCGAGAAGGCCATGGCGATCGACGACGCCCCGGTCGTCATCGACTTCGTGGTCGGCTCCGACGCCCAGGTGTGGCCGATGGTCGCCGCCGGTGCCAGCAACGACGACATCATGGCCGCGCGCGGGATCCGCCCGGTCTTCGGCGACGGACAGGTGTAGGACCCCCCTTCCCTCCATCGCTCGTAGAAGGACCCCCTCCTCCCCGCTCCTCGCAGGCTCGGGCGGGACCCTGGAGGGGGCCGTCCCGGGACCGGATGGTCCTGAAAGGAAGTGAGCAGTGACCCGCCACACCCTGTCGGTCCTGGTCGAGAACAAGTCCGGCGTCCTCGCCCGGGTCTCGGCGCTGTTCAGCCGGCGCGCGTTCAACATCGAGTCGCTGGCCGTCGGGCCGACCGAGAACCCGGACCTGTCCCGGATGACGATCGTGGTCGACGCCGAGACCCAGCCGCTGGAGCAGATCACCAAGCAGCTGAACAAGCTCATCGAGGTCATCAAGATCGTCGAGCTCGAGGCGGCCGGTGCCGTCCAGCGGGAACTGCTGCTGGTCAAGGTGCGCGCTCCCATGGCCGACCGCACCCAGGTGCTGCAGACCGCCGAGCTGTTCCGCGCCCACGTCATCGACGTCAACACCGACACCGTGACCCTCGAGGCCACCGGCACGCCGGACAAGCTCCAGGCGCTGCTCGCCGTCCTCGCCCCCCTGGGCATCAAGGAGATGGCGCAGTCCGGCACCGTGGCCCTGGGGCGGGGTCCGCGGTCGATGTCGGGCGCCGGTACGTTGCGCCCGGTCGAGCGGACCGCCTGAACCCGACCCCTAGAGCCGCATCACCCACTGCGCTTCATCAGCGAAGAGCACAACGAAGGGAACCGCACAGCAGATGGCCGCCGAGATCTTCTACGACGACGACGCCGACCTGTCGATCATCCAGGGGCGCACGGTCGCCGTCCTGGGCTACGGCAGCCAGGGGCACGCGCACGCTCTGTCGCTGCGTGACTCGGGTGTCGACGTCCGCGTCGGTCTGCCCGAGGGCAGCAAGAGCCGGGCCAAGGCCGAGGCCGAGGGCCTGCGGGTCGTCACGCCGGCCGAGGCCGCCGCCGAGGCCGACCTGATCATGATCCTCGCGCCCGACCACGTGCAGCGGAACCTGTACAAGGAGTCGGTCGAGCCCAACCTGCAGGACGGCGACGCGCTGTTCTTCGGCCACGGCTTCAACATCCGCTTCGGCTACATCAAGCCCCCGGCCGGTGTGGACGTCGCCATGGTCGCCCCCAAGGGCCCCGGCCACCTGGTGCGCCGCGAGTTCGAGAACGGCAAGGGCGTGCCCTGCCTGGTCGCCGTCGAGCAGGACGCCAGCGGGCAGGCGCTGCAGATCGCGCTGTCCTACGCCAAGGCCATCGGTGGCGCGCGCGCCGGCGTCATCAAGACGACCTTCGCCGAGGAGACCGAGACCGACCTGTTCGGCGAGCAGGCCGTGCTCTGCGGCGGCATGTCGGCGCTGGTGGCCGCGGGCTTCGAGACCCTCATCGAGGCCGGCTACCAGCCGGAGATCGCCTACTTCGAGTGCCTGCACGAGCTGAAGCTGATCGTCGACCTCATGTACGAGGGCGGCATCGCCAAGCAGCGCTGGTCGGTGTCGGACACCGCCGAGTACGGCGACTACACGACCGGTCCGAAGATCGTCGACGAGCACGTCAAGGCGACGATGAAGGACGTCCTCGCCGCGATCAAGGACGGCTCCTGGGCCGCGGCCTTCATCGCCGACCAGGACGCCGGCGCGCCGGACTTCAAGCGCCGCCGGGCCGAGGCCGAGGCGCACCCGATCGAGGAGACCGGGCGCAAGCTGCGCGGCCTCATGAGCTGGGTGTCGGCGTCCGACGACTACACCGGGACCGCCGCCCGCAACTGAGCAAGGACCACCCTTCCCCCCACGCCTCGCACGCTCGGCGCGGGGCCCTGAAGGGTGGCCGCTCCAGTACGTCACCAGGCCCCGTCACCAGGCCCCCGCTGCCGAGCCGGCAGCGGGGGCCTCGGGCGTTCTGGACTATCTCGTGCCGCGGGCGGCGAACCAGGCCTTGGACGCCGGCTGCACCAGCAGGAAGACGATCGCGGCGCCGATGAGGATCGACACCAGCGTCGAGAAGTCGAAGCTGCCCTGGACCAGGTAGGTGACCAGGGAGAGCACGCCGAGGCCGGCGGTGATGCCCCCGGCGATCTTCAGCAGCTTGCTGCTCCGGCCCTGGACGGCCTGGACGCCGCCGACGACGTTCAGGGCGGTCAGCGCGAGGTAGAGGATGCCGAAGATCGCGCTCAGCGCCCCGAACAGCGACGACGCCGCGAACAGGACCAGCGCCCCGATCAGCAGGAAGAAGGCGACGACGAAGCCGAGGAACGCGGCGGCGAGCACCTGCGGCGGCCGCTTCCCGGGAGTCGCGCCCGGACCGGCGGACGACGCCGGCCGACCCGGGGTCGGCGTGCCGGGACCCTGGCCCGGCGGCGGAGGCGCGCCCCAGCCGGGCTGGTCCTCGGGACCGCGTGCGGCGGCGTGGTCGGGCTCGGGTCCGCTGGGGGTCGACATGGGGTGAGCATCCTCCTGGGCGGCGGGGCCGCGTCGGAACGGTGGGCGGCGGAGTGTGGGGCCGCCCGTCCGGCTCCGGGGAGCTGCCGCCCCCCGGAGCCGCAGGTCAGCGCCCGCGCCGGGCGCGGTGGGCGGCGAAGAAGGCCGGGGCCGGCTTCCTCGCGAGCAGCACGACGATCGCCAGCGCCGCCAGGAAGAACAGCAGGCTGGTGATGATGCCGCCGACGCCGCTGTTGCCGGCGTCGGCCAGGCTGGTGACGAGCCCGAGCGCGGTGAAGGCCAGGGCGATGGAGCCGCCCACGAGCAGCAGCACGCGGCTGCGGCCGGTCAGGGCCCACACCGAGCCCCAGATCATCAGCACGGTCCAGACCAGCGCCAGGACTCCGAAGAAGACCAGGATGCCGGTGACCGCGCCGGAGTCGACCTCGCCGACCGTCGGGTCGGCCTCGGCCAGGTCGTCGATGATCGACCCGAACACCGCGCCGCCGGCCAGCAGGCCGAGAGTCGCGAGGGCGCCGATCGCGCTGAAGACGAAGCCGAGGACGGCGGCGGTGACGACGCCGCCGGGCTTGGCCGGTACCGCCGACTGGCCGTACTGCCCGTACTCGCCGTACTGCTGGGGATAGCCGCCCTGGCCGTACTGCTGCGGGTAGCCCTGGCCCTGGCCGTACGGCGAGGGCTGGTACTGCTGGCCGGGGCCCTGCCCGTAGGGCTGCTGCCCGTACTGTCCGTACTGGCCGTACTGCCCGGGCTGCTGGGCCTCCCCGTACTGCGGGCCCCGGCCGTACTGGGGGTCCTGGCCGTACTGCGGGCTCTGGCCGTACTGGGGCGAGCCGGAGCTGCTGCCGGATTCGTTGTCGTGGGTGCTCATGGTCTCCTCCGTCGGCGCCGGCTGTGCCGACTCTGCGCGGTCAGGATGTCGGCGCACCTCAGCGTGGGCAAGCACACCCACCCCCCTCGCGGGAGGTGTCGCCCGAGCGGGGAGCGGCGTCCTTAGGCTGTGGTCCCGTGACTGCGCCCGCGCCCGTCGTCCTGATCGCCGAAGAACTCGCGCCCAGCGTGCTGGAGGTGCTCGGGCGGGACGTCGAGATCCGTTCCGTCGACGGCGCCGACCGCGCCGCGCTGCTGCCGGCACTGGCCGACGCGTCCGCGGTGATGATCCGCAGCGCCACGCAGATCGACGCCGAGGCGCTCGCGGCTGCCCCGAAGCTCAAGGTCGTGGCCCGGGCCGGCATCGGCCTGGACAACGTCGACGTCGCCGCGGCCACCGAGCGCGGCGTCATGGTCGTCAACGCCCCGACGTCGAACATCGTCAGCGCCGCCGAGCACGCCGTGGCCCTGCTGCTGGCCGCCGCCCGGCACATCCCCGCCGCCGACGCGTCGCTGCGCCAGGGCACCTGGAAGCGGTCGAAGTTCACCGGCGTCGAGGTCATCGACAAGGTGGTCGGCGTCGTGGGCCTCGGCCGGATCGGTCAGCTGGTGGCCCAGCGCCTGGCCGCGTTCGGGGTCACGCTCATCGCCTACGACCCCTACATCCAGCCGGGTCGCGCGGCGCAGCTCGGCGTCCGGATGGTGTCGCTGGAGGAGCTGCTCCGCGAGGCCGACTTCATCACCGTCCACCTCCCGAAGACGCCGGAGACGCTCGGGCTCATCGGCGCCGCGGAGCTGGTCACCACCAAGCGTGGCGTGATCATCGTCAACGCCGCGCGCGGCGGCCTGGTCGACGAGGCCGCCCTGGCCGACGCGCTGCGGTCGGGCCAGGTGGGCGCCGCCGGCCTCGACGTGTACGCCACCGAGCCCTGCACCGACAGCCCGCTGTTCGGCCTGCCCAACACGGTCGTGACCCCGCACCTGGGCGCCTCGACCACCGAGGCCCAGGACAAGGCCGGCACTGCCGTCGCCCACTCGGTGCGGCTGGCGCTGCAGGGCGAGTTCGTGCCCGACGCGGTCAACGTCCAGGCCGGCGGCGTCGTCGCCGAGGACGTCCGCCCGGGTCTGCCGCTGGCCGAGAAGCTGGGCCGGCTGTTCACCGCGGTCGCCGGCGGGCTGGCCCAGTCGGTCACCGTCGAGGTGCGCGGCAAGATCGCCGAGTTCGACGACTCCGTGCTGCAGCTCGCGGCGCTCAAGGGCGTCTTCTCCGACGTCGTGGAGGAGCAGGTCACCTACGTCAACGCCCCCCTGTTCGCCGAGCAGCGCGGCCTGGACGTCGCCCTGACCAGCGACGTGGAGAGCCCGGACTACCGCAACCTGGTCAGCCTGCACGGCGCGATGGCCGACGGCACGGAGGTCACCGTCTCGGGGACCCTCTTCGGCAAGAACCAGGTGCCCAAGCTGGTCGCGATCAACGGCTTCGACATGGACCTGGACCCCTCCGGCTACCTGCTGTTCTTCGTCTACACCGACCGGCCCGGCGTCGTCGGCACCGTGGGCGCCGCGCTGGGGGAGGCCGGCATCAACATCGCCGGCGCGCAGGTCAGCCGGACCCAGCGCGGTGGCGAGGCGCTAATGGCGGTGACCGTGGACAGCCCGGTGCCCGCGGAGCTGCTCGGCGACATCGCCGGCCGGATCGGCGCGCGTGAGGCCCGCTCGGCGGACCTCACCCCGCGCTGACCTAGGGTCTGTGGCCATGCGCCTGGCAGTGATCCCTGGAGACGGCATCGGTCCGGAGGTGGTCGCCGAGGGCCTCAAGGTCCTCCGTGAGGTGGCTCCCGACGTGGAGAGCACCCCCTACGACCTCGGGGCCTCCCGGTGGCAGCGGACCGGGGAGCTGCTCCCCGACACGGTGCTCGACGAGCTCCGCCAGCACGACGCGATCCTGCTCGGGGCCGTCGGCGACCCCGGGGTGCCGCCGGGCATCCTCGAGCGCGGCCTGCTGCTGCGGCTGCGCTTCGAGCTCGACCACCACGTGAACCTGCGGCCGGCCCGGCTCTTCGACGGCGTCACCAGCCCGCTGGTCGCCCCCGGCCCGATCGACATGCTGTGCGTCCGCGAGGGCACCGAGGGCCCCTACGTGGGCAACGGCGGGGTCCTGCGCAAGGACACCCCGCAGGAGGTGGCCACCGAGGTCAGCCTCAACACCGCGTTCGGCGTCGAGCGGGTGGTCCGGTACGCCTTCGAGCGCGCCGTCGCCCGGCCGCGCAAGCACCTCACGCTGATCCACAAGACCAACGTGCTCACCCACGCCGGGTCGCTGTGGTCGCGCACGGTGGAGGAGGTCTCCGCGGAGTTCCCGGAGGTCGCCGTCGCCTACCAGCACGTCGACGCCGCCTCGATGTTCTTCATCACCGACCCGGGCCGCTACGACGTCATCGTCACCGACAACCTCTTCGGCGACATCGTCACCGACATCGCCGCGGCCGTGACCGGCGGCATCGGGCTGGCCGCCAGCGGCAACCTCGACGCCTCGGGCACCAACCCGAGCATGTTCGAGCCGGTGCACGGCTCGGCGCCCGACATCGCCGGGCAGGGCAAGGCCGACCCGACCGCCACGGTGCTGTCGGTGGGCCTGCTGCTCGAGCACCTCGGCCGCACCGAGCAGGCCCGGAAGGTCAACGCCGCGGTCGCCTTCGACCTGTCCACCCGCGACCCGCAGGCGCAGATCCGCACCGCGGAGGTCGGCGACCGGCTCGCGGCGCTCGCCAGCGGCTGAACCGTCGTCGCCGCCGTCCCCGGTACGGGAGTGCCGGGGACGGCGGGGCGCGTGCTTTACTCGACGTGATGCACCCCACCGGCCTGATCATCATCGCCTAGCGCGCAGTCCCCCTCCCGACTGCGCGCAGACCTCCCGTTCCCGGGGGGTCTTCTTCGTGTTCGGGGCCGGTTTCGTCCCCCTGGAGAACTCGATGTCCCTCGACACAGCCCTCGACTTCCACGTCTTCGACACCACCCTGCGCGACGGCGCCCAGCGTGAGGGCGTCAGCTACTCCGTCGCCGACAAGCTGGCCGTGGCCCGGCTGCTCGACGAGATCGGGGTGGGCTTCATCGAGGGCGGGTGGCCCGGGGCGCTCCCCAAGGACACCGAGTTCTTCGCGCGGGCCCGCACCGAGCTCAAGCTGCGCAACGCCCAGCTGGTGGCCTTCGGCTCCACCCGCAAGGCCGGCGTGCGCGTCGAGGACGACCCCCAGGTGCGCGCCCTGCTGGACGCCGAGACGCCGGTCGTCTGCCTGGTCGCCAAGTCCGACGTCCGGCACGTGCACCAGGCGCTGCGGACGACACTGGAGGAGAACCTGGCGATGGTCCGCGACACCGTCGCGTTCTTCGTCGGCCACGGCCGCCGGGTGTTCCTCGACTGCGAGCACTTCTTCGACGGGTACGCCGAGGACCGCGACTACGGCGTGCGGGTGCTGCAGGCGGCGTTCGACGCCGGCGCCGAGGTCGGGGTCATGTGCGACACCAACGGCGGGATGCTGCCGATGGGGATCGGCCGGGTCGTCGCCGACGTCCGGTCGCGGGTCGACGGCAGGCTCGGCATCCACTGCCAGGACGACACCGGCTGCGCCGTCGCCAACTCGCTGGCCGCGGTCGAGGCCGGTGTCACCCACGTGCAGGGGACGGCGAACGGCTACGGCGAGCGGGCGGGCAACGCCGACACGTTCGCCCTCATCGCCAACCTGGTCACCAAGATGGGTCTCCCGGTCGTGCCGCCGGCGTGCCTGGCCGAGCTGCAGCGGGTCAGCCACGCCATCGCCGAGCTGGCCAACATCGCCCCCGATGACCACCAGCCCTTCGTGGGCGCCTCGGCGTTCGCGCACAAGGCGGGGCTGCACGCCAGCGCGATCAAGGTGAGCCCGGAGCTGTACAACCACCTCGACCCGGCCGTCGTCGGCAACGACATGCGCATCCTGGTCACCGAGATGGCCGGTCGCGCCTCGGTCGAGCTCAAGGGCCGCGAGCTCGGGGTGGACCTCGACGGGCACGCCGACGTGATCAGCCGGGTGGTCGACCAGGTCAAGGTGCTCGAGGCCGACGGCTGGTCCTTCGAGGCCGCCGACGCCTCCTTCGAGCTCCTGCTGCGCGCCCAGCTGCCCGACGCCCCGGCGCCGCTGTTCGAGCTGGAGAGCTACAAGACCTCGGTCGAGCACTGGGGCAACGGCGTCGTGGTCAGCGAGGCCACGGTCAAGGTGCACCTGCCCAACGACGACGGGACGACCGACCGGGTCATCAGCACCGCGGAGGGCAACGGCCCGGTCAACGCCCTGGACAACGCGCTGCGGCAGGCGCTGGTGAGCCGGTACCCCCACCTCGCCGATGTGTCGCTGGCCGACTACAAGGTGCGCATCCTCGGCTGGAAGGGCGGCACCGGCGCCACCACGCGGGTGCTCGTCGACACCACCGACGGCGTGGGGGAGTGGACCACCGTCGGCGTCCACGCCAACATCGTCGAGGCCTCGTGGCACGCGCTGGTCGACGCCCTCACCTACGCCGTCCGCCACCGCGCCCCGGTGAGCGGGCGGTCCTGATCACGACGGCGCACCCCGTGCCCCGGGGTGCGCCGTCCTCCGTGCGAGCTCAGTGGGTGTACTCCGAGGGGCGCAGGAGCATGGCCAGCGCCATGGCGGGGAGCATGAGCAGGTGCCCGGCGGTGAACAGGAGGTCCCCGGACACCGCGCCGGCCCAGTAGGGGAACAGCAGGACGGCGAACGGCACGTACATCGCCGCCGACATCTCGGTGATCGCCCGCCACGAGTGGCCGCGGAAGCGCATCCACGCGCCCATCCCGATCGCCATCGTCGTCGCCATGACCATCGCGTGGACGTCGACGCGGTCGTCCCAGCCCGGCCACAGCATCCCCACGACCGGGCCCAGGGCCACCATCCCGACGATCATCGCCACGACCATCTCCAGGTAGTGGCGGATCACGTGCCAGGTGCGCCGGCCGCGGCTGTGCGTGGTCCGGGGCGGGGTCTGTGTCGTCGTCATGCCCGGGAGCGTCGGGCGCCGGGCCGCCCGTGCCACGTGCCGGAGGTCATGGTCCCGGGTCACGGCCGGCCATGACCCCCGTCAGAGCAGGTCGAGGGCGCGGGCCCGCAGTGCCGCCTGGGTCCGGTCCCGGGCGCCCAGCTTGCCCAGCACGTTGGTCACGTGGTTCTTGACGGTGCCCTCGGCGAGGAACAGGGCCCCGGCGATCTCCCGGTTGCTGCGCCCCTCGGCCAGGAGCCGGAGGACGTCGAGCTCGCGGTCGGACAGCGGCACGACCAGCGGCTGCGGGCGGGGCCGCGGGACGTCGTCGAGCTGCGCGAAGCGGGCGACCACCTTGGCCGCCACCGAGGGCTGGAGCACCGACTCGCCCCGGGCCGCGGACAGCACCGCCTCGACCAGGCGGTCGGCGGAGACGTCCTTGAGCAGGTAGCCCAGGGCGCCGGCGCGCAGGGCGGCGAACACGTCCTCGTCGTCGTCGAACGTGGTCAGGGCGAGCACCCGGACACCCGGCTGCTCCACCCGCAGCCGCCGGGTCGCGGCGATCCCGTCGAGCACCGGCATGTGCAGGTCCATGAGGACGACGTCGGGCTGGAGTACGGCCGCCCGCTCCAGCGCCTGGGCGCCGTCGCCCGCCTCCCCGGCCACCTCCACCTCGGGGCGGGCGTCGAGCAGGGTCACCAGCGCCTCGCGGAACAGCGCCTGGTCGTCGACGACCAGCACCCGGACCGCGCTCACCCGGGCACCTCCACCAGCAACGACGTGCCCGAGCCCGGGGTTGACTCCACGGTCACCCGCCCGCCGACCCGGGCCGCGCGCTCGCGCAGGCCCAGCAGTCCGAAGGTGGCCTGCCCGGTGCCGTCGCGGGGAGCCGGCAGGCCGCGGCCGTCGTCGCGGACCACCAGCTGCACGGTGCCGTCGTCCCCGTAGGTCAGCGCCACGCGGGCGCAGGTCGCCCCGGCGTGCTTGCGGACGTTGGTCAGCCCCTCCTGGGCGGAGCGGAACAACGACTCCTCCGACTCCGCCGGCAGCCGGCGCTCCGGCCCGGCCACCTCCAGCGTGACCGGCAGGCCCGTGGCCGACACCTCGGCGGTCAGCGCCTCCAGGGCCGCCCGCAGCGGCGGGGCGGACGCCGGTCCGCGCAGCGCGGCGACCGACCGGCGCACCTCGGCCAGCGCCTCGCCGGCCTGGTGCTGCGCCTTGGCCAGCAGGGTGTCGGCCCGGCCGGGGTCGGTGGGCAGCACAGCCCGCGCCGCCTGCACCTGCATCTGGACGACGGTCAGGTGGTGGCCGAGGCCGTCGTGGATGTCGCGGGCCAGCCGGTTGCGCTCCCGCGTGGTCGCGAGCTCCTCGGCCTGGGCGGCGTACCCGCGCAGCAGGGCATTGGCCTCCGCCAGTTCGGCGCGGGCCCGCTGGGCCCGCTGCAGCAGCTCGGTCACCACGGCGGTGAAGGCCGCCGCGCCCAGCAGCCCGAGGCTGTTGCGCAGGAAGTCGGCCCAGCCCATGCCCAGGTGGACCAGGGAGACCGCGACCGTGACGAGCACCGCGGCGGGCAGCGGGAGCAGCAGGACGCTCTGGCTGACGAGGACCAGCAGGAGGAGGGTGGCGCCCACGCCCGCCCCCGCCGCGCCGAACACCAGGGTGCCGAGGGTCAGCTGCACCAGCACGTAGCCGACCGCGAGCGGCCGCCGCCGGGCCGGCGGGACCCGGTCCGTCCCCAGGGAGGCGGCCACCGCCAGGACGGCGTAGACGGTCCCCAGCCCGACGGCGAGCCAGGGGTCCACCGTGCCGGTCGCCTCCACCGCCACGGTGAGCAGCGCGACGCAGGTGAGGACCGCGAGGGCGCGGTTCACCGCGTCACTGTCCCACGGGCGGCCTCACCTCGGCCGGACCTCGCCCATCGGGCCGAAGCCACTGACCTCCGGGGTGTCGATGTAGATGATCTGCGGCTGCTCCGCGACGAGGTCCGACATCCAGTCGAAGGCGGCCTTGGCGTGCGGGGTGGCCACGTGGGAGGCGCCGGCCTCGGAGTCCCGGAAGCCCTCGATGCAGACGAAGGTGTTCGGGTCCAGGACGCTGCGGGACCACTCGAAGAACAGGCTGCCCTCCTCGGCGTTCACCGCCGCGGCGTACTCGTCGGCCTTGGCCCGGAACTCGTCGATCCGGTCGGGCCGGACGGGGAACTTGATGACGATCAGGATCACGGGGTCCTCCTCGGTCTCGGGGCTACAGCGGGTCGAGCCTCCGGCGCAGCAGGCAGAACGGGTTGCCCTCCGGATCGGCCAGGACGTGCCACTCCTCCTCGCCAGTCTGGCCGACGTCGGCGGGGGTCGCCCCCAGAGCCAGCAGCCGCTGGAGCTCGGCGTCCTGGTCCCGGTCGGTCGGGGACAGGTCGATGTGCAGCCGCGGCTTCCCAGGGGCCGGGTCGGTCACCCGGCCGAAGACCAGGGTCGGCGCGGGACCGCCGAACCCGGCCTCGGGGCCGATCTCCACCTCGCCGTCCTCGCGGGACAGCACCCGGTAGCCCAGGACCTCCGCCCACCAGGCGGCCAGCGCCTCGGGGTCCCGGCAGTCGACGACCAGTTCGCTGAGTCGGCAGGCCATGGGGCGACCGTAGGGGGGAACCGCGCCGGCCGCGGGTCAGTAGCCTCGACCCGTGCGCATCGTCCGTTTCGCCTCGCCCTCGGGCATGTCCTTCGGTGTCCTCGACGGGGACGGCCAGGTCGCCCAGATCGAGGGCCACCCCTTCGGCACCATCTCCTTCACCGGCCAGCGCTTCGCCCAGGCCGACGTCCGGCTGCTCTCGCCGATCCTGCCCAGCAAGGTCGTGTGCGTGGGCAAGAACTACGCCGCGCACGTCGAGGAGATGAAGACCGGGGACGCCCCGAAGGAGCCGCTGCTCTTCCTCAAGCCCTCGACGTCGGTCATCGGCCCGGGCGACGCCATCCGCATCCCGCCGGGCAGCACCAACGTCCACCACGAGGCCGAGCTCGGCGTCGTCATCGGCGCCCGCGGCGCGCGGCACGTGAGCCCGGGGCAGGCGGCGGCCAGCATCTTCGGCTACACGATCGGCAACGACGTCACCGAGCGTGACATGCAGCGCAGCGACGGCCAGTGGACCCGCGCGAAGGGCTTCGACTCCTTCTGCCCGCTGGGGCCGTGGATCGAGACCGACCTGCCCGGCCTGGGCAAGGACCCCGCCGACCTCGAGGTCACCTGCACCGTGGACGGCGAGCTGCGCCAGCAGGGGCGCACCAGCCAGCTGCTGTTCGACGTCCCGACCCTGGTCTCCTACATCTCCCAGGTGATGACCCTGCTCCCCGGCGACGTCGTGCTCACCGGCACGCCGTCGGGCGTCGGGCCGATCCAGCCGGGCCAGCGCGTGGAGGTCACCGTCGAGGGGCTGGGGACGCTGGCCAACACGGTGTCCGGGGCCGACACGGTCTCCACCGCCGGTGGCGGGCGATGACGGTCCCCGCCACGGGCGGCGTCCGCACCCGGTTCTGCCCGTCGCCGACGGGCATGGTGCACGTCGGCCTGCTCCGGACGGCGCTGTTCAACTGGGCCCACGCCCGGCACACCGGCGGCACCTTCGTCTTCCGGATCGAGGACACCGACGCCGCCCGTGACTCCGAGGAGTCCTACCGGCACCTGCTCGACAGCCTGCGGTGGCTGGGCCTGGACTGGGACGAGGGGCCGGAGGTGGGGGGCCCGCACGGCCCGTACCGCCAGTCTGAGCGGCACGAGATCTACCGGGACGTGGCCGCGCGGCTGCTGGAGGCCGGGTTCGCCTACGAGTCGTTCTCCAGCAACGAGGAGGTCGACGCGCGCCGGCGGGCCGCCGGTCAGGACCCCAAACTCGGCTACGACAACGCCGACCGGTTCCTCACCGACGCCCAGAAGGCCGCGTTCCGGGCCGAGGGCCGCGAGCCGGTGCTGCGCCTGAAGATGCCCGACGAGGACCTCGTCTGGACCGACCTGGTGCGCGGTGAGGTCCGCTTCGGCGCCGGCTCGGTCCCCGACTTCGTCATCGTGCGCGGCAACGGGGTGCCCCTCTACCCGTTCGTGAACCCCGTGGACGACGCGCTGATGGGCGTCACCGACGTCCTGCGCGGGGAGGACCTCCTGCCCTCCACCCCGCGCCAGCTGGCCCTGTACGCGGCGCTGACCGAGATCGGGGTCGCCTCGGGCACCCCACGCTTCGGCCACCTGCCCTACGTGACCGGGGAGGGCAGCAAGAAGCTGTCCAAGCGCGACCCGCAGTCCAACGTGGACGTCTACCGCGAGCGCGGCTTCATCCCCGAGGGGTTCGTCAACTACCTGGCGCTGCTGGGGTGGTCCATCGCCGAGGACCGCGACATCTTCTCCATGGCCGAGATGGTCGAGGCCTTCGACGTCACCCGGGTCAGCGCCAACCCGGCCCGGTTCGACGTGAAGAAGGCCGAGGCGATCAACGCCACGCACCTGCGCGCGCTGCCCGTCGAGGAGTTCGTCGCCCGCGTCGTCCCGTTCCTCGCCGGCGCGGGGCTGGTGAGCGACCCGCCGACGGCCGAGCAGGACCGCGTGCTGCGGGCGATCGCGCCGATGGCGCAGGAGCGCATGGTCGTGCTGTCGGAGGCGGTGGGCCTGCTGCGGTTCCTGTTCGTCGACGAGGTGGAGATCGAGCCGGCCGCCGCGGACAAGCAGCTGGCCGGCCCGGACGCCGCCGAGGTGCTCGACGCCGCGACCACCGCGCTGCGCGAGCTGCCCGGGTGGACGACGGCCGACATCGAGACCGCGCTCAAGGACGCCCTCGTGGAGGGGCTGGGCCGCAAGCCGCGGCAGGCCTTCGGGCCGGTGCGGGTGGCGGTCAGCGGCCGCACGGTCTCCCCGCCGCTCTACGAGTCGATCGAGCTGCTCGGCCGCGACCGGACCCTGGCCCGCCTCGCCGCGGCCCGGGCCGCCGTCCCCGGGTGACCGGCCCCCCGTGACGGTGTGGGTGCCGCCCGGAGAACCGGGCCCGGCCGACGACGAGCCCTACACGGGGCCGCCGCCGACCGGGCCCTACGGGGCGCCGCCCTACGTGCCGGGTGCGCTGCACGGCGTGCACTCCCTGCCGGCCACCGGAGCGTGGGCGGGGCCGGTGGCCTGGCCGCTGGGCCCGGTGCCCCTGCAGCCGGGCCCGCACTCCGTGCCGCCACCGGGCCTGCCGCCGGGCCTGCGGTTCGAGCCGCCGCCGGGTACCCCGCCGCACGACGTCCCCGTGCCCTACCTGCGCGCCATGCGCTCGAGGGACTGGCGCTGGTGGCGTCCGCTGCTGGGCCTGCTGCTCATCACCGTCGTCTACACGGTCGCGGCCACCGTCGTGGTGCTCGCCGCGTACGTCACCGGGGCGTTCCCCGACCTGCAGCTGCTCGACCTGGTCGACCCCGGCGTCCTGCTGATCACCAACCTGTCGCTGATCGTGGCCATCCCGATCGTGTGGCTGGCCTGGGTGGCGGCGCACGGCATGAGGCCGGGCTGGTCGTCGTCGGTGCTGGCCCGGCTGCGCTGGCGGCTGCTCCTGCCCTGGACGCTGCTGACCCTCCCCACCCTGGGCGCCGGCATCCTGGTCACCCTGCTGCTGGGGTTCCTGCTGGAGGGCGGCGAGGTCACCGGCCCGTCGTCGTCCTACGTCTGGCTCGTGCTCGTCGTGGTCCTCACCACGCCGCTGCAGTCGGCGGCCGAGGAGTACGTGTTCCGCGGCTACCTCAGCCAGGCGATCGCCGGCTGGATCAGGTCCCCGCGGGCCGGTGCGGTCGTCGCGGGGGTGGTCACCGCGGCGCTGTTCTCCGCCGCGCACGCGCCGCCGGACGTGTGGAGCTTCCTCGACCGGTTCGCGTTCGGGCTGGCCGCCTCCGCCGTGGTGTGGCTGACCGGCGGGCTGGAGGCGGCGATCGTGCTCCACGCGGTCAACAACGTGCTGGTCTTCCTGCTGGCCGGCGGGCTGGGGGAGGGGGTCACCACCGACGCGGTCCCGGCGGGCACCGGTGTCCTGGTGGTCGCGGTGGACGTGCTGGCCATGGCGGCCTACGTGGCGCTCGTGGCCCGTGCCCGGCGGCGGCTGCAGCCGGAGACGGTCACCGACGCCCGGGACCTGCGACGACCGTCACCCTGGGGGGTGCCGGAACCGGCTCAGGGCATCGGGTATGGTGTTGTCCAGCGCCGCGAGGCGCAGCACGGCCCTTGGGGTATGGGGTAATTGGCAGCCCGACGGTTTCTGGTTCCGTTAGTCTAGGTTCGAGTCCTGGTACCCCAGCGAGGAAGTCCTGTTCCTCCAGCACCACCGCAGTACCGCACGGCCCCGTCGTCTAGCGGCCCAGGACGCCGCCCTCTCACGGCGGTAGCGAGGGTTCGAATCCCTTCGGGGCTACAGCAGGGGAGAGCCCCCGGCCTTCCGGCCGGGGGCTCTCCTCGTTCCCGGCACCGGGTGGCCGCCCGATCCGGGCCAGGACTAGCGTCTGCTCGCCGTTCACGGACAGTGACGGGCGGCAGGAGGGCGGGAGCGCACGTGATCCGGACGAGTCGGCGGCTGGCCGACGGCCGCGAGATCCTCTACTTCGACGCCGACGGCGCGGCCCCCGCGCGGACGGCCGAGGACCCGCGCGACCTCCCGGCGGTGAGCACCCGCTCGCAGCTGCGGTGGGACCCGCTGCTCGGCGAGTGGGTCGTCCTGGCCTCGCACCGGCAGACCCGCACCTTCCTGCCGCCGGCCGACCAGTGCCCCCTGTGCCCGGCCCGCCCCGGCCGTCCCCCGACGGAGGTGCCGGAGGCCGACTACCAGGTGGTGGTCTTCGAGAACCGGTTCCCGTCGCTGGCCACCGGCGTCGAGCGCGACGTCCCGCCGGCGGCGCCCGGTGCCCCGCTGACCGAGCTGCGCCCGGGTTTCGGCCGCTGCGAGGTCGTCGTCTTCACCAGCGAGCACGACCGCTCCTTCGCGACCCTGGACGCCGCTCGGGCCCGGCTCGTGGTCGACGTCTGGGCCGAGCGCACCGCGGAGCTGTCCGGCATCGAGGGCGTGGCGCAGGTCTACGTCTTCGAGAACTCCGGCGAGGAGATCGGGGTGACGCTGTCCCACCCGCACGGGCAGATCTACGCCTACCCGTTCGTGACCCCGCGCGTGGAGAAGCTGCTGGCCTCCGTCGGACGACACCGCGCGCAGACCGGCGGGGACCTGTTCGCCGACGTCCTGGCCGCCGAGCGCTCCGGGCCCCGCGTGGTGGCCGCCAACGAGCACTGGACGGCGTTCGTCCCGGCCGCGGCCCGCTGGCCCTACGAGCTCCAGCTCTTCCCGCACCGCCGGGTGCCGGACCTCCCGGCCCTCACCGGCGAGGAGCGCGACGCGCTGGCCGCGGTCTACCTCGACGTCCTCGGCCGGTTCGCCCGCCGCTTCGACACCCCGATGCCCTACATCGCCTCCTGGAACCAGGCGCCGGTGGGCCGGGGGCGGGAGGACTGGTGGCTGCACCTGCAGCTGTTCTCGCTGCGCCGCGCCCCGGGCAAGCTGAAGTACCTCGCGGGCTCGGAGTCGGGGATGGGCGCGTTCATCAGCGACACGACACCGGAGGACGTGGCCGAGCAGCTGCGGAACGTGCCGTGAGCGCCGCCGAGCGGGCCCGCCGGGCCTTCGCCGAGGCGTTCGGGGGCGAGCCGGAGGGGGTGTGGGCCGCCCCCGGCCGCGTCAACGTGATCGGGGAGCACACCGACTACAACGAGGGCTTCGTGCTGCCGGTCGCGCTGCCGCACACCACCCGCGCCGCCGTGGCCCGGCGGGACGACGGCGTGGTCGCCCTGGTCTCGCTGCAGCACCCGGGGGACCGGGTCGAGGTGGCCGTCGCCGAGCTGGCCCCGGGCCGGCCCGGCGGCTGGGCGGGGTACCCGGCCGGTGTCGTGCACGCGCTGCGCGACCGCGTTCCCGGCGGCGTGAGCGTGCTGGTCGACGGCGACGTCCCGTCCGGCATGGGCCTGTCCTCGTCAGCGGCGCTCTCCTGCTCGGTGGCCCTGGCGCTGCGCGACCTCGCGGCACCCGACCTGGCCGTCGCCGACCTGGTGGACGTCGCGCGGCGGGCCGAGAACGACTTCGTCGGGGCGCCCACGGGCATCCTCGACCAGTCCGCGTCCTTGCTGTGCACGGCGGGCAACGCGCTGTTCCTCGACACCCGCGACCGCCGCAGCGAGCAGGTGCCGCTGGACCTCGCGGCCGCCGGCCTGGAGCTGCTGGTCGTTGACACGGGCACCACCCACGACCACGCCACCGGCGGCTACGGCGACCGGCGCCGCGAGTGCGAGCAGGCCGCCGAGCGGCTCGGGGTGGCGGCGCTGCGCGACGTCCCGGACGTCGCCGCGCTGGCCCCCCTGGACGACGGCACCCACGAGGGCGACGTGCTGCTGCGCCGGGCCCGGCACATCGTCACCGAGAACGCGCGGGTGCTGGAGGTCGTGGACGTCCTGCGCGGGGCCGGGCGGCCGGAGGCGATCGGCCCGGTGCTGACCGCCGGCCACGCCTCGCTGCGCGACGACTTCCAGATCTCCACCGCCGAGCTGGACACCGCCGTGGCCACCGCGCTGGAGGCCGGGGCCGCGGGCGCCCGGATGGTCGGCGGCGGGTTCGGCGGGAGCGCGATCGTGCTGGTCGACGCCGCGCGGACCGCCGGGACCGTGGCGGCGATCACTGGTCGTTTCGCCGCGGAGGGGTACAGGGCGCCGCGGACCTTCGCCGTCACTCCTGCTGCGGGAGCCCGCCGGCTCGCCTGACACCCTCCTGCATCCACCGCGCGCCGTCCCGCCGCGATCACGGGCTCGGTGCACGCGACTCGCGACGACGCACCGTCGGAGCCGGCGACAGTCCCATGATCAACGCCGGAGGGGCGGCGCGTACGGGCGGCTCAGCGGGCGGCGCGGGAGATCGCGCCGGCCGCCTCGAGCACGGCGCCGACGATCTCCGGCGAGGGACGCCGGCCCAGCCGCTCGACCGGCCCGGAGATGGACACCGCCCCGAGCACCCCGCCGGCGGCGTCCCGCACCGGCGCCGACAGCGACGCCACCCCCGGCTCGCGCTCGGCGACGCTGTGCGCCCAGCCTCGCCGGCGGACGTCGAGCAGCGTGCGGGCGGTGAAGCTGGCCGCCGGCAGGAGCGGGGTGACCTCGTCGGCCGGGGCGAAGGCGAGCAGGGCGTGCGCGGCGGAGCCCGCGGTCATCGGCAGCCGCGACCCGACCGGCACCGTGTCGCGCAGGCCGTGGGCCCGCTCGGCGGCGGCCAGGCACACCCGCGAGGCGCCGTCGCGCACGTAGAACTGCGCGCTCTCCCCGCTGGCGTCGCGCAGGGTCACCAGGTGCCGGCCGGCGATCTCGGCGAGGTCGGCGGTGCCGCGGCCCAGCTCGGCGAGCCCGGGACCGGGCGCCCACGCCCCGACCGAGGTGCGGCGGACCAGGCGGTGCCCCTCGAGGGCGACGGCCAGCCGGTGCGCGGTCGCCCGGGGCAGGCCGGTGCGCTCGACCAGTTCGGCGAGGGTCGCGGGCTCGGCCGCGACGGCGCGGAGGATGGCCACTGCTTTGTCCAGCACGGCAACGGGGTTAGGCTGTCCCACACAGCAATACTCGCATCCCACACCATGGGATGGCCAGCAGGCCGCCGTGCGAGATCCGTACCCAGGAGGGACCAGCCGTGCCGAAGACCCTGGCGGAGAAGGTCTACGACGCCCACGTCGTGCGCAGCGCCGCCGGCGAGCCGGACCTGCTCTTCATCGACCTGCACCTCGTCCACGAGGTCACCAGCCCCCAGGCCTTCGACGGGCTGCGGGCGGCCGGTCGCGCGGTCCGCCGTCCGGACCTCACGATGGCCACCGAGGACCACAACGTCCCGACGCTGGACATCCTCAAGCCGATCGCCGACCCGGTCAGCCGCGCGCAGGTCGAGGCGCTGCGCCGCAACGCCGCCGAGTTCGGCATCCGGCTGGCCCCGATGGGCGACCGCGACCAGGGCATCGTGCACGTCATCGGCCCGCAGCTGGGACTCACCCAGCCGGGCATGACCATCGTCTGCGGCGACAGCCACACCTCCACGCACGGCGCGTTCGGCGCGCTGGCCTTCGGCATCGGCACCAGCGAGGTCGAGCACGTGCTGGCCACGCAGACGCTGCCGCAGTACCGGCCCAAGCAGATGGCGGTCACCGTCGACGGCGAGCTGCCCCCGGGCGTCAGCGCCAAGGACGTCATCCTCGCCGTCATCGCCCAGATCGGCACCGGCGGCGGGCAGGGCCACGTCATCGAGTACCGCGGCAGCGCCATCGAGAAGCTGTCGATGGAGGCCCGGATGACGATCTGCAACATGTCGATCGAGGCCGGCGCCAAGGCGGGCCTGATCGCCCCCGACCAGACCACCTTCGACTTCCTGAAGGGCCGCCCGCACGCCCCGCAGGGCGCCGACTGGGACGCCGCGGTCGAGTACTGGACGACGCTGCGCACCGACGAGGACGCCGTCTTCGACCGCGAGGTGCACATCGACGCGGCGTCCCTGACGCCGTTCGTCACGTGGGGCACCAACCCGGGGCAGGGCCTGCCGATCTCGGCCAGCGTGCCCGACCCGGCGCAGATCGCCGACGAGAACGACCGCCGCGACGCCGAGGGCGCGCTGGCCTACATGGGCCTGACGCCGGGCACGCCGCTGCGCGAGATCGAGGTCGACACCGTCTTCCTCGGCTCCTGCACCAACGGCCGGATCGAGGACCTCCGGGTCGCCGCCGAGCTGCTCCGCGGCCGGCACATCGACGCCAGCACCCGGATGCTCGTCGTCCCCGGGTCCGTGGCGGTCAAGGCGCAGGCCGAGGCCGAGGGCCTGGACCAGGTCTTCACCGAGGCCGGCGCCGAGTGGCGCGGCGCGGGGTGCTCGATGTGCCTGGGCATGAACCCCGACCAGCTCAAGCCGGGGGAGCGCTCGGCGTCCACCAGCAACCGCAACTTCCAGGGCCGGCAGGGCAAGGGCGGGCGCACCCACCTGGTCAGCCCGGCCGTCGCCGCGGCCACCGCGCTGACCGGCAAGCTCACCGCTCCGGCCGACCTGGACGACGCCGACCTCGAGACGGTCTGACCACCCGCCCCGCCGCCCCGACAGGAAGTCTGACCACGATGGACGCCTTCACCACGCACACCGGCACCGCCGCCCCGCTGCGGCGGACCAACGTCGACACCGACCAGATCATCCCGGCCGAGTACCTCAAGCGGATCACCCGCACCGGCTTCGAGGACGGCCTGTTCGTCTCCTGGCGCACCAACGAGCCGGACTTCGTGCTCAACAAGCCGGAGTACGCCGACGCCTCGGTCCTCGTCGCCGGCCCGGACTTCGGCACCGGCTCCTCCCGCGAGCACGCCGTCTGGGCGCTCATGGACGGCGGCTTCCGCGTGGTCATCAGCTCGCGGTTCGCCGACATCTTCCGCAACAACTCGACCAAGGCCGGGCTGCTCACCGTGCTGCTGCCGCAGGCCGACGTCGAGGCGCTGTGGACGGCGGTCGAGGCCGACCCCACCCTCGAGGTGACCGTCGACCTGCAGGCCAAGGAGGTCCGCTACGCGGGCGTCACCGTGCCGTTCGAGATCGACGACTACACCCGCTGGCGGCTGCTGGAGGGCCTGGACGACGTCGGGCTCACCGAGCGGCACCTGGCCGACATCGAGGCCTACGAGGCCGGGCGTCAGCCCTGGCTGCCCACGGCGCTCCCGGCCCTGCCCGCCTGAACCGGCCGCGACCCCGGCGCACCCTCGGGTGTGCCGGGGTCGTCGGACTTCTCGGGGTCGAGGTCGCGGTAGTAGTCCGCCGCCAGCGCGCCCGGCCGGCCGCCGAGGGCCCACACGCTGCCCTTGGCCGCCGGGGGCCACAGCGCTCCCGCCACCCCGGCCCAGCGCACCCCCAGGCTCATCAGCACCGACGGGATCGCCCCGCCCTGGCTGCACACGACCGTCACGCCGGGCGTCTCGCGCGGTTCCAGCAGCCGCTCGACGACGGCCAGCCCGGCCTGCGGGTCGGCGTCGTACTCCTCCTCGCCGAGCTCCGGCAGGTCCTCGACCGCCAGCCCCAGCCGCTCGGCCAGCGGCTCCACGGTCTGCCGGCAGCGGGTGCGCCGCGCCGTGAGCACCGCCGTCGGCGCGAACAGCGGCAGCACCTCGGCCAGCCGGCGCGCCTGCCGGCGTCCCTTGCCCTCCAGCGGGCGCTCCTCGTCGGGGCCGTCCCAGTCCGCCCGGCTCCCGGCCTTGGCGTGCCGGACCAGCAGCAGGGTCGGCTCCCGCGGGACGCCGGTGCGGCCGAGGTCGGCGAGGACCGCCCGGTCGGCCTCGTGGCTGACCAGCGCGGCGGCCTCGTCCAGCGGCAGCCAGCGCAGCCGGTCCACCTCGCGGTTGGGCGTGAACTCCCCACCGACCACCCGCATCAGCCACCAGTCGACCCGCTTGGGACCCTCGGCGACCTCGTACTCGGTGCGCACGCTGCGGCGGCCGGCGACGACGGACAGGCCGGTCTCCTCGACCACCTCCCGGACGGCGGCGCTGAGCGCGTGCTCCCCGGCGTCCAGCTTCCCCTTGGGCAGCGACCAGTCGTCGTACTTCGGCCGGTGCACCACGGCCGTCTCGATCCCGCCGTCGGCGGCCGGCCGCCACAGCGCGCCGCCCGCGGCCCGGATGACCATCAGGCCTCCCCGGTCGCGTGCGCGACGACCTGCTCCATGAGCCCGACCTGGTAGTCCCGCCCCTCCCGGCGGGTCCAGGCGGCATCGGCGCCGAGCTCCCAGCAGCGCACGTCGTCGGCCATCGCCTGGTCGAAGACGTTCCCCAGCAGCCGCTGCGCGTGCTCGTCGCAGACCTGGAGCAGCACCTCCACGCGGCGGTCGAGGTTGCGGTGCATGAGGTCGGCGCTGCCGATCCACCACTCGCCCTCGCCGCCGTTGCGGAAGTTCATCACCCGCGAGTGCTCGAGGAAGCGGCCGACGATGGAGCGCACCCGGACGTTCTCGGACAGCCCGGGCACACCGGGGCGCAGCGAGCAGATGCCGCGGACGAACAGCTCCACCGGCACACCCGCGATGGAGGCCTCGTACAACGCGTCGATGATCCGCTCGTCGACCAGCGAGTTCATCTTGAACCGGATGCCGGCCGGTCTGCCCTCGGCGGCGTGGCGGGCCTCCCGGCGGATCCGCTCGATCAGGCCGGCACGCACCCCGTGCGGCGCGACCATGAGCCGGCGGTAGGTCGTCTGCCGCGAGTAGCCGGTGAGGGTGTTGAACAGGTCGGTGAGGTCGGCGCCCACCCGCGGGTCGGCGGTGAGGATGCCGAGGTCCTCGTAGAGGCGCGCGGTCTTCGGGTTGTAGTTGCCCGTGCCGATGTGGCAGTACCGGCGGATGACGCTGCCCTCGCGGCGCACCACCAGCGCCGTCTTGCAGTGGGTCTTCAGCCCGACCAGCCCGTAGACCACGTGGCAGCCGGCCCGCTCCAGCGACCGGGCCCAGCTGATGTTGGCCTCCTCGTCGAAGCGCGCCTTGATCTCCACGAGGACGACGACCTGCTTGCCGGCCTCGGCCGCGTCGATGAGGGCGTTGACGATCGGGGAGTCGCCGGAGGTGCGGTACAGCGTCTGCTTGATCGCCAGCACGTTCGGGTCCGCGGCGGCCTGCTCGATGAAGCGCTGCACGCTGGTGGCGAACGAGTGGTACGGGTGGTGCACCAGGACGTCGCCCTCGCGCAGCGTGGCGAAGACGCTCTTCGGTGTCTCGCCCTCCGACAGCCGCGGGTGGGTGGCCGGCACGAACGGGTCGTCCTTGAGCTCGGGCCGGTCCAGGTCGTACAGGGCGAACAACGCGGCCAGGTCGAGCAGGCCGGGCACCCGGACGACGTCCTCCTTGTCGACCTCCAGCTCGTTGATGAGGACCTGCAGGATCCGCGGGTCCATGGACTCGGCGACCTCCAGGCGCACCGCCGGGCCGAACCGGCGGCGGGCGAGCTCGCGCTCCAGGGCCTGCAGGAGGTCCTCGTCGCGGTCCTCCTCCACCTCCAGGTCGGCGTTGCGGGTGACCCGGAACAGGTGGTGGTCGAGCACGTCGAGGCCGGGGAACAGCTGCGGGAGGTGCGCGGCGATGAGGTCCTCCAGCGGGAGGAAGACCGCCTCGGACGCCGTCCCGGACGGGTCGACCGGCACGAACCGGGGCACGTTGTTGGGCACCTTGAGCCGCGCGAAGCGGGGGCCGCCGGTCTCGGGGTCGCGCACGGAGACGGCGAGGTTGAGCGAGAGCCCGCTGATGTAGGGGAACGGGTGCGCGGGGTCGACCGCCAGCGGGGTGAGCACCGGGAAGACCTGGTCGCGGAAGTAGTCGCGCAGCCGCGCGGTCTCGGCGTCGCCCAGCTCGTCCCAGTGCACGATCCGGATCCCCGCCTCCTCCAGCCGCGAGGTGATGTCCTTGGTGAAGACCTCGCCGTGCCGGTGCACCAGCTCCCGGGTCCGCTCGGTCACGCGGGCCAGTTGCTCGCGGATGGTCAGCCCGTCGGGGGAGCGCACGGTCAGCCCCGTGCTCTGCCGGCGCTTCAGACCGGCGATGCGCACCATGTAGAACTCGTCGAGGTTGCTGGCGAAGATCGCCAGGAACTTCACCCGCTCCAGCAGGGGCAGGGCGTCGTCCTCGGCCAGTTCGAGCACCCGGGCGTTGAAGTCCAGCCACGACAGCTCGCGGTTGAGGAACCGGTCGGCCGGCAGAGCGGGTCGGGGAGTCGCCACGTGGCCATCGTGCCGTAGCCAGGTGAACAGCGGGTGCCGCTCACCCGACCGCCAGACCGCCCCCTGCCACCAGCGCCGCCGTGTGCCGGCCGACACCGAGGGCCACGGCGGCACGCAGATCGCCGGCGGTGTCCACGTCGCGGGAGAGCCCTGGCCAGGGACCGGCCAGCTGCACCGCCCCGCCCTCCCGGTGCCGGGCCGCGGACCCGGCCCCGAACGCCGGGGCGAGGTCGACGCCGGCCGCGGTCAGCAGGGTCGTCCCGGTGCCCTGGGCGTCGGCGACGAAGCAGCGCGGGGCGGTCCCCGCCGCGGTGAGGGCGGCGGTGAGCTCCTCGGGGCGCAGCGCGGGCAGGTCGGAGGAGAGCGCGGCGACGGCGCCCGCGCCGGTGGCGCGAGCACCGTGGGCCAGGGCCGGGTTCAGCCCGCGGTCGGGCTCGTCGGGGACGGTCCGGGCGCCGAGCGCGGTGACGACGGCGGTGGCGTCGGGGTCGTCGGTGACCACGAGGACGTCGGCGACCGCGGCGGCGGCCAGCGCGGCGCTGACGGTGTCGGCCAGCAGCGCCAGCACCAGCCGGGTGTGGGCGGCGCCCGGGAGCCCGGCGGGACCACCGGTGAGCGGGGTCAGCCGGGTCTTGGCGACGGTCAGCCGCTTCGCCGGGACGACGACCGACCAGGGGGGCACGGCCACAATGTGAGCACACCGGGCAGCGGCCGGTGGTGGGCCCGTGCGGGGCGTGCCGGGACCCCGGTGGAGCGCGGGGACGGGCGCAGGCCCGATCATGGACGCAGATCACATCCCGTGCGGCGAGTGCGCGGGAGCAGCAGGAGGGAGGCACCGGTGAGCCACGACCGGTTCCCGGAGGCCGGGACCGCGCGCCGAGCGCCGTCCCGGTGGCGCACCCGGAAGCCCCTCCCGCCGGCGCTGTGGCTGTGCGTCGTCGCCGTGTACCCGGTGACCGCGCTGGTGTTCCGGCTGCGGTACCGCCACGCGGAGCGCTTCCCCCGCACCGGGCCGGTGCTGGTGGTGGCCAACCACGTGTCGGTCGTCGACCCCCTCGCCTGCGCCCGGCTGGTCTGGGACTGCGGCCGGGTGCCGCACTTCCTGGCGAAGTCGTCGGTGTTCAAGGGGCCGGGCGGGCGGATCCTGCGCGCGGCCGGGCAGATCCCGGTGGCCCGCGGCTCGGCCGACGCCCGCACGTCGCTGTCGGCGGCCGAGGCCGACCTCGCCGCGGGCAACGTCGTCGTGATCTACCCGGAGGGCTCGGTCACCCGGGACCCCGACTGGTGGCCGATGGAGGCCCGCACCGGGGTGGCGCGGCTGGCGCTGACCACCGACGCCGTGGTGCTCCCGGTGGCGCAGTGGGGCCCGCAGCGCCTGCACGACTACCACGCCAAGAAGCTGCACCTGCGGCTGCGCGTGCCGGCGGAGTACCTGGTCGGCGAGCCGGTCGACCTCGCCGACCTCCGCGCCGAGGTGCGCGCCGGCCGGCCCGTGACCGGGGAGCTCCTGCGCGAGGTCACCGACCGGATGATGGGCGCCGTCCGCGACCAGCTGGCCGAGGTGCGCGGGGAGCCCGCGCCCACGGCGTTCTTCGCGCCCCGCCCTCGGCGCACCCTCCCCGGTGACGCGCCGGAGAGCGCCGCGTGAGCGGGTCCGTGCCGGGCCGGGGCGGCGCCCGTGCGGCGGTCCTGGGCGCCGGCTCGTGGGGGACCACCTTCGCCAAGGTGCTGGCCGACGCCGGCTGCGCGGTCACGCTGCACGCCCGGCGTCCGGAGCTGGCCCGGGCGATCAGCGAGACGCGGGAGAACCCCGACTACCTGCCCGGCATCCCGCTGCCGGAGCGGCTGCGCGCCACCACCGATCCGGCCGAGGCCCTGGACGGCGCGGAGATCGTCGTCCTCGCCGTCCCCTCCCAGTCGTTGCGGGACAACCTCACCGAGTGGGCGCCCCTGCTGCCGGCCGACGCGGTGCTGCTGTCGCTGATGAAGGGGATCGAGCTGGGCAGCACCAAGCGGATGAGCCAGGTGATCTGCGAGATCACCGGCGCCGGCGCCGAACGGGTGGCGGCGCTGTCGGGCCCCAACCTGGCGCGGGAGATCGCCGAGGAGCAGCCGGCGGCGACCGTCATCGCCTGTCCCGACCAGGAGCGGGCCGCACAGGTGCAGGCCGCCTGCCACACCCCCTACTTCCGGCCCTACACCAACCGCGACCTCGTCGGCTGCGAGCTTGGCGGGGCGGTGAAGAACGTCATCGCCCTGGCCTGCGGCATCACCGAGGGCATGGGCTTCGGCGACAACACCCGGGCCTCGCTGATCACCCGCGGCCTGGCCGAGACCGCCCGGCTGGGTGCGGCCCTCGGCGCGGAGCTGACGACCTTCGCCGGGCTCGCCGGGCTGGGCGACCTGGTGGCCACCTGCAGCTCGCCGCTGTCGCGCAACCGCACCTTCGGGGAGAAGCTCGGTCGCGGGATGACGCTGGAGGAGGTCCAGCAGACCACCCGGCAGGTCGCCGAGGGCGTCAAGAGCTGCCGGCCGGTGCTCGACCTGGCCCGGGCGCACGGGGTGGAGATGCCGCTCACCGAGGCCGTCGTCCGGGTCTGCCACGAGGGCGTCCCCGCGGCGCAGATGGTGAAGGAGATCATGTCCAGGGAAGCGAAGCACGAGTGAGCGACGGGACGCCCGGCCGAGCACGAGTGAGCGAGCGCTCCTGGGGCGACGGCACCCGGTCGGTGCGGGCGGGGGAGGCGGCGCCGGTGCCGGGCGCCCCGCTGCGGCCCTCCCCGGTGTTCGCCGCGCCGTACCACCTGGGCGACCAGCCGCCCCGTGCCGGCGGCGCCGACGCCTACGCCCGCACCGAGCACCCGACGCTGCGGGTGTTCGAGGAGGCGGTCGGCGAGCTGGACGGCGGCCGGTGCCTGTCCTTCGCCACCGGCATGGCCGCGATCAGCGCCGCGGTGCTGGCCACCGCCCGGGCGGGGGACCGCGTCGTGCTGCCCTCGGACGGCTACTACACGACCCGCCTGCTCGCCCGCGAGGAGCTGGAGCGCTTCGGCGTCCGGGTGGAGTACGTGCCCACGCCGGAGATCGAGGCCGTCGCCGCGCGCGGGGACCTCGACGGCGCCCGGCTGGTGCTGCTGGAGACCCCCAGCAACCCGCAGTTGGACGTCTGCGACATCGCCGCGGTCGCCCGGGCCACCCGGGCGGCCGGGGCCGTGCTCGCCGTCGACAACACCACCGCCACCCCGCTGGGGCAGCGGCCGCTGGAGCTCGGCGCCGACCTCACCGTCGGCAGCGACACCAAGGCGCTGACCGGCCACAGCGACCTCCTGCTCGGCCACGTCAGCACCACCGACGACGAGCTGTACGCGCGGGTCAAGGCCTTCCGCGACCACACCGGCGGCACGCCCGGCCCGTTCGAGGCGTGGCTCGGGCACCGCTCGATGAGCACCCTCGACCTGCGGCTGGCCCGCCAGGCACAGACCGCCGCGGCGGTCGCCGACCTGCTGGCCGGCCACCCCGCGGTGACCGGCGTCCGGTGGCCGTGGCGGGCGGGAGACCCCTCCGCCGCGCTCGCCGCCCGGCAGATGCTGCGGCCCAACGGGGTGGTCTCCGCCGAGCTGGCCGACGAGGCCGCGGTCGGCCGGCTGCTGGCCGCCACCCGGCTGTGGGCGGCGGCGACCAGCTTCGGCGGGGTGCACAGCACGATCGACCGGCGGGCGCAGTGGGGTGGCGACGCCGTGCCCGGCGGCTTCGTCCGCTTCTCCTGCGGCATCGAGGACACCGCCGACGTGGTCGCCGACCTGACCGCGGCGCTCGACACCCTGTGAGCCGGACGACGCTCGAGCGCGTGCTCGGCGCAGGGGAGGTCCTCCGCCGCGGCCGGGACACCGACTACCTCGGGCTGGCCTGGCACCCGGGGGAGCCGCACCGGGTCCGCCGCGAGCTCGTCGGCTCCACCTGGGAGCCGCCGCGCACCGGCGTCCGGCCGGTGGCGTGCCTGGCCCACGTCACCGACGTGCAGCTGGCCGACGTCTGCTCGCCGGCCCGCTTCGAGTTCTTCAACGGCCACTTCACCGACCCGCGGATGCGCGCGCTGGTGCCCATGCACCGGCCGCAGGAGGCGATCACCGCGCACGCGATCGACGCGCTCGTCCGCACCCTCAACGGGCTGTCCGGCGGCCCGCGGACCGGGCACCCGGTGCAGGTCGTGGTCACCACCGGCGACGCCATCGACAACGCCCAGTGGAACGAGCTCGCGCTCTTCCTGGACATCCTGAACGGCGGGGCGGTGTCCCCGGGGGCGGGGCTGACCGCCTACGACGGGGTCCAGGCGTCGGGCTGGCCGCACGACCTGTTCTGGCGGCCGGAGTGCGACGGCGGGGGAGAGCCGGACCTCTACCGGTCGCGGCACGGCTTCCCCGACCGTCCCGGCCTGCTCGCCGCGGCGTTCGCGTCGTTCCGGGCCGAGGGGCTGCGGCTGCCGTGGCTGGGCTGCCACGGCAACCACGAGGCCCTCATCCAGGGCGTCGGGGTGCCCACGCCGGCGCTGCAGGACCTCCTGCTCGCCGACCGCAAGCCCGTCGAGTTCGCCTCCGACGTGCCCCTGGACGACGCGTTGCGGCTGTTCACGCACTCCTCGGAGGTCTTCACCACCGCCGGCGCCCGCACCGTCACCCCGCTGGCCGCGCGCCGGTTCATCGACCGCGGGGACTTCGTCGCCGCCCACCTCGCCGACGGCGGGGAGCCGGCCGGGCACGGGTTCACCGAGGCCAACGTCCGGGACGGGACGGCGTACTACGCCTGGGACGGCCTGCCCGGCATCCGGGTGGTCTGCCTGGACACCACGCGGGTCACCGGCGGCGGCGACGGCTCGATCGACGCCGTCCAGGGCCGCTGGCTGGCCGAGCGGCTGCGCGAGGTCTCCTCGGTGGTCGTCGAGCCCGACGGCACGCGGGTGGCCACGGGCAACGCCGACCGGCTGGTGGTGGTCATCTCCCACCACGGCTTCTCGACGCTGACGCGGGAGGACCCGCTGCACCCCCGGCCCGGTACGGAGGCCGACCTCCTCGGGGGGCCGGAGCTGGTCGGCCTGCTGCACCGGTACCCGAACGTCGTCCTGTGGCTCAACGGGCACACCCACGTCAGCGAGGTGCGGCCGTGGGCGCACCCGGAGGAGGCCGGCCGCGGGTTCTGGGAGGTCACCACCTGCGCGGTCGTCGACTGGCCCGGTCAGGCGCGCCTGGTCGAGTTCGTCGACAACGGCGACGGCACGCTGTCGCTGGTCTGCACGATGGTCGACCACGACAGCCCGGCGCGGCCGCCGGACCCGCTGGACCCGGCGGCGCGGGAGCCGGCCGCGCTGGCGTCCCTGCACCGCGAGCTGTCGGCCAACGTGCCGTGGGCCGGGCTCTCCGCGGGCCTGGCCGGCCGCCCGGAGGACCGCAACGTGGAACTGGTGCTGCGCTCGCCGCTGCTGCGCTGAGCGACGTCAGGCGCTGTGTCCTCGCTCGGCTCCCGCGCCCTGGTCCGCTCCGCGCTCGCCGGCGCTCGCTGCCGTGCTCCCAGGGTCGTCAGCCGACGGGGGTGAGGCCCGCGGCCCGGTCCTCGCGCCGCCGGCGGTGGGCGGCCCGCGCGGTCAGCCAGCCGCTGACGGCCACGTAGTAGACGAGGTAGGCCAGCGAGAGGACGACGACCACCGGGTGCGGGTCGGGCACCTGCACCAGGAGGACGGCGTAGGTGACCAGCCAGACCGCGGTCAGCGCCAGGCTCAGCGCCTGCAGGGCCTGGGTGCGCGAGGGGTAGAGGTAGCGCACCGGGACGAAGACCAGCACCGAGCACACGACCAGGACCGTGGCGATCGTGCCCGGCCCGAGCTCCAGCACGATCGCGTAGAAGGCCACCACGTTCCAGTAGCTGGGGAAGCCCAGGAAGGTGTGGTCGTCGGTCTTCGCGTCGACCCGGCAGAACTGGTAGCTCGAGGCCAGCAGCGGCAGCGCGGCCACGATCCAGCCGAGGGCGCCGTCCGGCAGCGAGCCGGTGGTCCACAGCAGCACGACCGGGGCGAACGCGTAGGTCAGGTAGTCGACGATGTCGTCCAGCCGCGCCCCGTCGAACCAGGGGATCGTCTCCTTGACCCGCATCCGGCGGGCCAGCATCCCGTCTGTGCCGTCGACGACGAGGGCGGCCAGGCCCAGCCACAGCGCCGTGACCGCGTCGCCGTCGAAGGCGGCCAGCACGATGAGCAGCGCCAGCACGGTGCCGCTGGCGGTGTAGAGGTGCACCGCGGCACCGGCCAGGCGCAGCGCCCGCGGGTGGGACCGGGACGGCCCGTGCTCGCCGGCCGTCGTCCCGGTCGAGTCCCCGCCCGAGGCGGCGGCCAGGTTCTCGTGCATGGTGTGTCGAGGCTCCCACACCGCCCGCCGGGCGGCGCCGTGGAGGGCGGTGTCCGCCGGTCGCCGGGGCGCGTGCGGGGCGCTCCACTAGTGTCGGCCGCGATGAGCGGACAGGCCGGCAAGCTGCGCGTCGGGGTCGTCTTCGGCGGCCGCAGCGCGGAACACTCCATCTCCTGCGTCTCGGCCGGGAGCGTCCTCGCGGCGCTGGACCCGGACCGGTACGACGTGGTCCCCGTCGGCATCACGCGGGACGGCGGGTGGGTGCTGACCGACCCCGCGCTGCGGCTGGCGATCGTGGACGGCGTGCTGCCGGAGGTCACCGGCGGGACGGCGGTGACCCTCGTCGGCGACCCCGCGGGCCGGGGCCTGGTACGGCTGGACGGCGACGGGCCCCGCATCGAGCTGGACGTCGTCTTCCCGGTGCTGCACGGCGCCTACGGCGAGGACGGCACCATCCAGGGCCTGCTGGAGATGAGCGGGATCCCCTACGTCGGCTCGGGCGTCTTCGCCAGCGCGGCGTCGATGGACAAGGAGTTCACCAAGAAGCTGCTGGCCGCCGCCGGGCTGCCGCAGGGGGACCACGTGGTGCTCCGCGACGCCGCCGGCGCGCTGTCGGCGGACCCGGCGCTGCTCGACGAGGCCACCCGCGAGCGGCTCGGCCTGCCGGTCTTCGTGAAGCCCTCCCGGGCCGGCTCCAGCATCGGGATCAGCCGGGTCACCGACTGGACGCAGTTCCCCGAGGCGGTGGCCACCGCGGCCGCGGTCGACGCGAAGGTGGTCGTGGAGGCCGCCGTCCCGGGCCGCGAGATCGAGTGCGGCGTCCTGGCCGGGCCCGACGGCGGGCCACCCGAGGCGAGCCTGCCGGCCGAGATCCGGCTGCGGCCGGGCACCGACTGGTACGACTTCACGGCCAAGTACCTGGCCGACGCCGCCGAGTTCGACGTCCCGGCCGGCCTCACGCCCGAGCAGACCCGCGCCGTGCGCGAGGCCGCCTGCCGGGCCTACCTGGCGATGGACTGCCAGGGCCTGGCCCGGGTCGACTTCTTCCTCGGCGCCGGCCCCGACGGCGCCGAGCGGCTGGTCGTCAACGAGGTGAACACGATGCCGGGCTTCACGCCCATCTCGATGTTCCCGCGGATGTGGGCGGCGACCGGCGTCGACTTCGCCCAGCTGGTGGACCGCCTCGTCGGGGCCGCGCTGGCCGCGGCCCGGACGGCGGCCCCGGCGCTGGACGGCGGCGCGCGGGCGTGACCCTCCCGGTGCCGGCCCGTCTGGGCGGGACGGCGCTGCTGCTGGGACTGCTGCCCGCGGCCCTCACCGGCTGCACCAGCACCGTCGACGGGGAACCCACCGCCGCGCCCGCGGATCCCACCCCGGCCTCGCCGGAGGAGCTGGAGGCGCTGGTCGTCACGACGGTGCCCTCGGGGCTGCCGCGGGTGCCCGACGAGGACCTCTCACCGCCCGCCGGGGAGAAGTCGGCCCGCGACGTCGCCGCCTACTCACTCGACCCGGGCCGGGAGGCCGAGGTGCTCCGGGACTACGGCTACCGCTACGGCTGGGAGCGGTTCTGGAGCAACGGGCAGGGGCCGGTGACCAGCGTGTTCGTCGACCAGTTCGACACCCGCGCCGGCGCCGGCGACTACGCCCGCGACCTCGCGGAGAACGAGGCGGAGCTCTACGACAGCGTGCTGCGTGAGGACCCGCCGCACCTGCCCGGGGGCTGCCGGCTCCTGACGGTGGAGGAGGCCGACCCGGCCCGGGGCCTGTCCGGGCCCGCCGCCTTCGCCTGGTGCGGGCACGGGGTGTTCAGCGTCGGGGCCAGCGCGGTCGCCGAGTCGGTGACGGCGGCCTCGGCGGAGGTGCACGCCGTGCTGGCCGAGCAGCTGGACCGGCTGCCGCCGCCCTGAGCGGTCAGGGCCGGCGGATCGGGAGGGTGTCCCCGATGACCGGGCCGAGGGCGGTGACCGGCGCGCTGTCGGTGTCGGCGCTGACGGTCACCTGCACGTAGACCGGGCGGTCGACGGCGGTCCAGACGACGGAGTCGGGGTCGCTGGTGTCGACGAGCCAGTTGACGCCGTTGATCTGGATCAGCGGGGACGTCGGTTCCAGCCCCGCGGGGCGGTCGACGCCGCAGACCAGCACGATCGGCGGCTCGCCCCAGGCGTAGGCGTACGGGGTGTCCGACTGCACGGCCCGGGACGGCTCGCCGGCGAGCTCCAGCGGCAGCGCGGCCATGAGCGCGGGGCACGAGGCGTCGGCCTCCGGGGTCACCGGGGGTACCTCCACCGGCAGCGGCGGGAGGGTCGCCCGGCCCGGGCCGGGGGTGCCCTCGACCTCGGCGACGCCCTGGCCGCCGTCGTCCGCCGTGCCGTCGCCGAGGACACGGGTGAGCACGGCGACCGCGACGACCAGTGGCACGACCACGGCGGTGACCAGCAGCGCGATCCGCCGCAGCGGGTCGTCGGGGCGGGTGCGTGCCGGAGCCGGGGTCTCCTCGGAGGCCGCCCCGTCAGGGGCGGTCTCGCGAGGCGGGGGGTTCTCGGTCAGGGCGCTCAGATGTTGACGACGGGGCAGGTCAGGGTGCGGGTGATCCCGTCGACCGACTGCACGCGGGCCACCACGAGGCGGCCGAGCTCGTCGACGGTCTCGGCCTCGGCGCGCACGATCACGTCGTAGGGACCCGTGACGTCCTCGGCCTTGGTCACGCCGGAGATCTGGCTGATCGTCGTGGCGACCTGGGCGGCCTTGCCGACTTCGGTCTGGATGAGGATGTAGGCGTGGACCACGGGAGACCTTTCCTCGGGCAGCGCTGCCGGTGCGGCGTCCGCGCCGGTGGGCGGACAGTTCGGCAACCTACCTCAGCGGTGGAGGGTGACCGGTGACTCGCCCTCGTCCACTGGTGCCCCGGGAGGACCCGGCGGACAGCGTGCGGGTGGTCGGCGAGTTCGGCGTCATCGCCCGGGTGCTCGCCCGCGCCGGGGCCGCACGGGTCGCCGAGGTCGGGCCGGGGGACGACGCGGCGGTGCTGCGGGCCCCCGACGGGCGGGTCGTGGCCACCACCGACGTGCTCGTGGAGGGCCGCCACTTCCGGCGGGACTGGTCCTCGGCCGAGGACGTCGGCCACAAGGCGGCGGCGGCCAACCTGGCCGACGTCGCGGCGATGGGGGGCGTGGCCACCGCGCTGCTGGTCGGGCTGGCCTGCCCCCCGGACACCTCGACCGCGTGGCTGGAGGGGGTCGCCGCCGGGCTGGCCGAGGAGTGCGCCCCGCTGGGAGCGGCCGTCGTCGGTGGTGACACCGTCTCGGCCGCACCGGACAGCGGCGCCGTCGTCCTGTCGGTGACCGCCCTGGGCGACCTCGGCGGGCGGGCGCCGGTGCTGCGCTCGGGGGCGCGGCCGGGCGACGTCCTGGCGCTGGCCGGGCGGCTGGGGTGGTCGGCCTGCGGGCTGGCCGTCCTGCGGCGCGGTTTCACCAGCCCGGTGGCGGCGGTGGCCGCGCACCGGCGCCCGGCGCCGCCGTACGCGGCCGGGCCCGCCGCCGCCGAGGCCGGGGCGACGGCGATGTGCGACGTCAGCGACGGTCTGCTCGCCGATGCCGGGCACCTGGCGCACGACAGCGGCGTCGTCGTCGACCTGGACCGCGCCGCGCTGGTCCGGGCCACCCTGGAACCGGCCGGGCCGCTGCAGCAGGTGGCCGCGGCGCTCGGCGGCGACCCGCTGGCGTGGGTGCTCACCGGCGGGGAGGACCACGCCCTGATCGCCACCTTCCCCGCCGGCACCGCGCTGCCCGGCGGCTGGACGGCGATCGGCACGGTGCGGGCGGCGACCGGCGGCGGCCCCGGCGTCCGGGTGGACGGCGAGGCCGCGGCGGCGGTGGCCGAGGCCCTCGGCGCGGAGGGGGTCGGTCATGTCCACTTCCGCTGAGCTGCGACTGCGGGCCGTGGGCTACGACGACCCGGTGGCCCGCGCGCTGGTGGAGCGCGTCCAGCAGGAGTACGTGGCCCGCTACGGCGGACCCGACGAGGCCCGTGTCGACCCGGCCGAGTTCGCGCCGCCGGCCGGGCTGTTCCTCGTCGCGGAGGTCGACGGCGTCCCGGCCGGCTGCGGCGCGTGGCGGGTGCACGCCGACGGCGTCGTGGAGGTCAAGCGGGTCTACGTGGAGCCGGCGTTCCGGCGGCGCGGGCTCGCCCAGACGCTGATGGCCGAGCTGGAACGGAGCGCGGCGGCCGCCGGGCACCGTGCGGTGGTGCTCAACACGGGCAACCGGCAGCCCGAGGCGCTGGCCCTGTACGCCGCCCTGGGGTACACCCCCGTGGCCGGGTACGGCATCTACGCCGACGCGCCCGGGGCGGTGTTCCTCGGCAAGGGACTCACACGAGCGGACGAGGAGGAGCCGGCATGGGGATCGGGATCGCGGGGGTCGTGACGATCTCGGCCTCGTACGGGGCCGGGGGAGCGGAGGTCGGGCCGGCGGTGGCCGAGCGCCTGGGGCTGGTGTTCCACGACCGGGCCATCCCGGCGCAGGTCGCCGGGCGGCTGGGCGTGCCGCTGTGCGACGCGGAGGCCAACGACGAGAAGGTCGCCCGCGGGCTGTGGCGGATCGTGGCGTCGCTGGGCACGATGCCCGACCCGGTCGGCGGGATCGTCCCGATGACCCCGCAGCCGGACGAGCGGGCCTTCCGGCAGCAGACCGAGCGGGTCGTGTGCGAGATCGCCGACGGCCCCGGGGGCGTGGTGCTGGGCCGGGCGGCCGCGCTGGTGCTCCGGGACCGCCCGCACGCGCTGCACGTGCGCCTGGACGGCCCGCCCGAGCGCCGGCTGGCGGCCGCGGTCGCGCGCAGTGGGCGACCGGTCGAGGAGGTGCGGCGGGAGCTGGAGGCCAACGACGCGGCCCGGGAGGGGTACGTGCGGCACTTCTACCGCTGCGACCCCGCCGCGGCCCGGCACTACCACCTGGTCGTCGACTCCACGGCCCTGTCGCTGGACACGGTGGTCGACTTGGTCGTCACGGCCGCCCACGCCCGCGGACTGTGACCTGCGAGCGCTCCTGCGGTGTCCTGCCTGCCCTTGCGGGTCTGCACGACCGCAGGAGCAGGAGGGACACCGCAGGAGCGTGGCCAACGCCCCTCGCCCACGCGAAGAACCCCGGAGGTCAGGGACCTCCGGGGTTCGGCCCGGCCGGAGCCGGGAGGTGGGACCAGCCCGCGGGGATCAGCCGCGGACGACCTTGCCGGCACGGATGCACGAGGTGCAGGCGTTGATCCGGCGACGGTTGCCGGGGGCGACGAGCGCCCGCACGGACTGGATGTTCGGGTTCCAACGGCGCGGCGTGCGGCGGTGCGAGTGCGACACCGACATACCGAAACCGGGCCCCTTGCCACAGACATCGCACACGGCAGCCACGGCGGATCACTCCCAGAAAGAATCGTTCACAGACGGCGGTGCGCAGGTGCGACCGCATACAGACCGTCCGACAGTCTAGCCGCTCCTCGGCGATCCTGTCCGAGGGCCCGGGAGTGACGTCGTCGACGCCGCCCGCGACCGGTCGCCGTCGCCTGTCCTGTCGCGGTCCGTGGGTACCCTCCGCCCGTGCTGCCGGCGCTCGACGACGCCGCGGTCGGACAGTGGTGCCGGGCCGCGGTCACGGCCCTGTCCGACTCCCGTGGTCGGCTCGACGACCTCAACGTCTTCCCCGTCCCCGACGGTGACACCGGCACCAACCTCCTGTTCACCGCGCAGGCGGCGCTGGCCGCGCTGGAGGAGGCGGGCACCGGGGAGTCCGCGTGGACGGCCCTGGCCCGCGGCGCGGTGCTCGGTGCCCGGGGCAACTCCGGGACGATCCTCGCCCAGCTGGTCCGCGGTCTCGCCGACCAGCTGGCCGGGGTGGCCCCGGCCGACGGCCCCTCGTTCGCCGCCGCGCTGCAGAAGGCGGCCGACGCCGCCTACGCCGCGGTCGCCGACCCCGAGGAGGGCACGTTCCTCACGGTGGCCCGCGCCGGTGCCGAGGCCGCGGTGGCCACGGTGGCGGCCGGACGCACCGACCTGGCCGCCGTCGTCCGGGCGGCGGCCGACGGCGCGCGGGAGGCGCTGGAGGCCACGCCGGGCCAGCTGGCCGCGCTGCGGGACGCCGGGGTGGTCGACGCCGGGGGCGCCGGCCTGTGCCTGGTCCTCGACGCGCTCGTCACCACCGTGACCGGGGTGGAGCCGGCCCGTCCGCCGCTGGTCCGCCGGAGCGCGCGGCCCCATGAGCGCCCCGCCGACCGGCCGCACCAGCCGCCGGCCGGCCCCGGCAGCGAGGTGCAGTACCTGCTGGCCGGCAGCGACGACGCGGCCGTGGCCCGGCTCCGCGACCGGCTGGCCGCGCTCGGCGACAGCCTGGTCGTGGTGGGCGTCGACACGCCCGGCGGCCGGGAGTGGAACGTGCACGTGCACACCTCCGAGGTCGGTGCCGCCATCGAGGCCGGCATCGAGGCCGGGCGCCCGTACCGGATCGCGGTGACGCCGCTGGCCCCGGTGCGGCCACCGGCGCCGGCCGCGGGCACGCGCGCGGTCGTCGCGATCGTCCCCGGGGAGGGGCTGGCCGGGCTGTTCGCCGGCGAGGGCGCGCGGGTGCTCACCGGCGGTCCGGACGGCGTGACCGAGGACGACGTCCTCGCCGAGGTCATCGCGTCGGGCGCGGCGTCCGTCGTCGTCCTGCCCAACGACCCCGACCTCACCGCGCTGGCCGCCCGCGCCGCCGACCGGGCCCGCGAGGAGGACCGCGACGTGGCCGTGGTGCCCACCCGCTCACCGGTGCAGGGGCTGGCCGCGCTGGCCGTCGCCGACCCCGGCCGGCGCTTCCACGACGACGTCATCACCATGGCCGAGGCCGCCGCGGCGACCCGATGGGCGGAGGTGACCCGCGCCGGGCAGGCGGCGCTGACCAGCGCCGGGCCGTGCCGTCCGGGCGACGTCCTCGGGTCGGCGGAAGGGGACGTCGTCCTGGTCGGCGGCGACCTCGCCGGGGTCTCCTGCGAGCTGCTGGACCGGATGCTCTCGGCCGGGGGCGAGCTGGTCACGCTCGTCGTCGGCCCCGACGCCGCCCTCGGTGACGCCGTCTGCGGGCACCTCGCCGCGGCGCACCCGATGGTGGAGGTGACCCGCTACGACGAGGGCCCCGAGGGTGTCCCGCTCCAGGTGGGGGTGGAGTGATGGCGGTCGACATGTCGACCCGGCTCGACCGCGTCCTCGGCGCCAAGACGGCCAAGGCCATGGCCGAGCAGCTCTCGCTGCACACCGTCCGCGACCTGCTGCGGCACTACCCCCGCAGGTACGCCCGCCGCGGGGAGATGACCAAGCTCGAGGACCTCCAGGTCGGCGACCGCGTCACCGTGCTGGCCCAGGTGCGCAAGGTCTCCACCCGCAGGATGCGCAACCGGCCCGGCACGCTCACCGAGGTGACCGTCGGCGACGGCGCCAACTCGATGCAGCTGGTCTTCTTCAACCGCAAGCACGCCAACCTGCAGGAGGGCGCCTGGGGCCTGTTCGCCGGCACCGTCGGCGAGTGGCGCAACAGCAAGCAGTTCGCCCACCCCGACTGCCACCTCATGACCGGGGACGACGACGAGGATTGGGCCCGCGCCCTGATCCCGCTCTACCCGGCGACCAAGGACGTCTCGAGCTGGGTCATCCAGCGCTCGGTGAAGCTCCTGCTCAACCACTCCGGCAACCTCGCCGACCTGGTGGAGGACCCCCTCCCGGAGGAGATCCGCGCCCGGCACGGCCTGCCGAGCCTGCCCGCCGCGCTGCTCGACATCCACCGCCCGACGTCGAACGACGACGTCGAGCGCGCCGCCCACCGGCTCAAGTGGGACGAGGCGCTCACCCTCCAGCTCACCCTCGCCGCGCGCCGGAAGGCCGCCGCCCTCGAACCCGGCATCGCGCGGCCCGCGCGGCCGGGCGGCCTGCTCGACGCCGTCGACGCCGCGCTGCCGTTCGCGCTCACCGAGGGCCAGCGCGAGGTGGGGGAGGAGCTGGCGGCCGAGCTGGCCCGCGAGCAGCCGATGCACCGGCTCCTGCAGGGCGAGGTGGGCTCGGGCAAGACCGTCGTCGCGCTGCGGGCCATGGCCCAGGTGGTCGACGCCGGTGGCCAGGCCGCGCTGCTGGCACCCACCGAGGTGCTCGCCGCCCAGCACGCCCGAAGCATCCGCGCGCTGCTCGGTCCGCTGGGCCGCGCCGGGGAGCTGGACGGCGCCCTCGAGGGCACCCGGGTGGTGCTGCTCACCGGCTCGCAGAAGGCCGCCGCCCGACGGGAGGCGCGCGCCGCGGTCGCCGACGGCAGCGCCGGCATCGTCGTCGGCACCCACGCCCTGCTGCAGGAGGGCGTCGACTTCGCCGACCTGGGGCTGGTCGTCGTCGACGAGCAGCACCGCTTCGGCGTCGAGCAGCGCGACGCGCTGCGGGCCAAGGGGAACCGCCCGCCGCACGTGCTGGTCATGACCGCCACGCCCATCCCGCGCACCGTCGCCATGACCGTCTACGGCGACCTGGAGACCTCCACGCTGCGGCAGCTGCCCAGCGGCCGCGGCGGGGTGGCCAGCTCCGTGGTGCCGGCGCGGGAGAAGCCGAGCTGGGTCGACCGCGCCTGGGAGCGGCTGCGCGAGGAGGTGGCGGCCGGGCGGCAGGCCTACGTCGTCTGCCCGCGGATCGGCGAGGACGCCGGCGCCGAGGAGGAGCCCGAGGACGCCGACGGCGCACCCGCGGACGACGGCTCCGACCGCCGTCCGCCGCTGGCCGTGCTGGACGTCGCCGAGGCCCTGCGCGCCGGGCCGCTGGCCGGGCTGCGCCTGGAGGTGCTGCACGGCCGCATGACGCCGGAGGACAAGGAGGCCCGGATGCGGGCCTTCGCCGCGGGCGACGTCGACGTCCTGGTCGCGACCACCGTCGTCGAGGTGGGCGTCGACGTGCCCAACGCCACGGTGATGGTCGTCATGGACGCCGACCGGTTCGGGGTCAGCCAGCTGCACCAGCTGCGCGGCCGGGTCGCCCGCGGCAAGCACCAGGGGCTGTGCCTGCTGGTGAGCGAGGCGTCCACGTCATCGACCACCGGACAGCGGCTGGCCGCGGTCGCGTCCACCTCCGACGGCTTCGAGCTGGCCCGGCTGGACCTTGAGACCCGCCGCGAGGGCGACGTGCTCGGCGCCGCGCAGTCCGGCCGGCGGTCGACGATCAAGCTGCTCTCCCTGCTCGAGGACGAGGAGCTGATCGCCGAGGCCCGGGCCGAGGCCACCGCCCTGCTCGCCACCGAGGGCGGCCTGGCCGACCACCCGGGTCTGGCCATGGAGGTCGCCGCCCTCGCGACCGACGAGCGCGCCGAGTACCTCGAGAAGGCCTGAGAGGCGGGCGGGTGACGAGGATCGTCTCCGGGCTCGCCGGTGGACGGCGGCTCAAGGTGCCGCCCTCCGGCGTCCGACCGACCGGCGACCGGGCGCGCGAGGGGCTGTTCAACAGCCTCTCGACGCTGCTGGACCTCGAGGGCGCCGCCGTCCTCGACCTCTACGCGGGCTCCGGCGCCCTGGGCCTGGAGGCGCTCAGCCGCGGGGCGGCCACCGTCGTCCTCGTCGAGTCCGGCCCGCGGGTGCTGCCGGTGCTGCGCGCCAACCTCGCCACCGTCGGCCTGCCCGGTGGGCGGGTGGTCGCGGGCTCGGTGCCCACGGTCGTGGCCGGGCCGCCGCCGGCGCGGTTCGACCTCGTCCTGGCCGACCCGCCGTACGCCACGCCGGTGGCCGAGGTCCTCGGCGTGCTGGAGTCGCTGGTCTCCGGCGGCTGGCTGGCCGAGGACGCGCTGGTCGTCGTCGAGCGGTCCAGCCGCGAGGAGCCCTGGGAGTGGCCGACACCGCTGACCGGAGTACGCGACCGCCGCTACGGCGAGGCGGTGCTCCGGTACGGTCGCTGTCCGTGAGGCGAGCGGTCTGCCCCGGTTCGTTCGACCCGGTCACCAACGGCCACGTCGACGTCATCACCCGTGCGGCGGCGCTCTACGACGAGCTCGTCGTCGCCGTCCTGGTCAACCCCGGCAAGGCCGGGCTGTTCCCCGTCGAGGAGCGCATGCAGCTGCTCCGCGACGCGGTCTCCGAGCTGTCCAACGTCACCGTCGACAGCTTCCAGGGGCTGCTGGTCGACTACTGCCGCAGCAACGACATCCCGGTCATCGTGAAGGGCCTGCGTGCGGTCAGCGACTTCGAGTACGAGTTGCAGATGGCGCAGATGAACCGCGAGCTGGCCGGCATCGAGACGCTCTTCGTGCCGACCGCCCCGCAGGTGGGCCACCTCTCCTCGAGCCTGGTCAAGCAGATCGCCACCTTCGGCGGCGACGTCTCCAGCCTCGTGCCCAAGGCGGTCCACGAGCGGCTGGTCGCGCACCGGGAGCAGAACACGTGACCGAGCTCGCGAGGTCACGCAGGAACGCGGCACCGCCGGTCGCAGGTCCGCCGAGCGCCAGCGAGGAGGACCTGTGACCGAGGTGGTGTACCGGCTCTACGAGACCGTCGACGAGCTGGCCCGCGTCATCGAGAACGCGCGCAACGTCCCGATGTCCGGCGGGTCCTGCATGGTGCCCCGCGACCTCCTGCTCGACCTGCTCGACGACCTGCGGGAGAACCTGCCGGACGACGTCCACAAGGCCGGGGCGATCGTCGAGCAGCGCACCGAGATCCTGCAGCAGGCCCAGGCCGAGGCCGAGCGGCTGACCGGGCGCACCCGCAGCGAGAGCGAGCAGGTCGTCGGCGCCGCGCGGCGCCAGCGGGAGGAGATCCTGGGCACCGCCCGCCGGCAGCGTGACGAGCTGCTCGCCCGGACGCAGGCCGAGGCCGAGGACCTGCTGGCGCGGGCCGAGGAGGAGGCCGAGCGCATCGTCGAGGAGGCCCGCGGCCACCACGAGGCGGTGCTGGCCGACGCGCAGGCGCAGCACGCCGAGATCGTCGCCGCCGCGCACGCCGAGCACGAGCGGCTGGTCAGCGAGACCGAGGTCTACCGGGGTGCGGTCACCCGCGCCGACGAGCTCGGTGCGCAGACCGTCGCCGACGTCAACCGCATGCGGGCCGAGGTCGACGAGTACGTCGACACGCGGCTGGCCGACTTCGGCACCACGCTGGAGCGGATGCTCCGCTCGGTCGAGAAGGCGCGCTCCACGCTCCGCGAACCCTGAGACATGGCCCCCTTCCCCCCGCCGTTCGCACGCTCACGGCGGGCCCCTGGAGGGGGCCTGATCGGGCCGGACGGGCCCGGTCGCGCATCGGGTAGTCTGGTGCACCGGTCCGACCGCCGGAGGTCCCGCACCCCGGCCGGCCGCCATCCCCGCTGCCTACCGCGAGTACTCACATGCCTGCCGCTCACCCGCCCCGCTCAGGCGCCGCGTCCCCCGACGCCCGGCGTCCCGCCGCCAACCCCTGGCGCGTGGAGCTGCGGGAGCTCGGCCGTCGCCCGGGCTCCCTGCAGGAGCTCGAGCGCACGGTGCCCGCGCCCGCCGACTGGCGGGTCGAGCTGATCGGCGTCCCCGAGGGCGCCCCGGTCCAGCTCCGGCTGCGGCTGGAGTCGGTGATGGAGGGCGTGCTGGTCTCGGGGGAGGTCGACGTCCCCGTCGTCGGCTCCTGCGCGCGGTGCCTGGAGCCGATCGAGGACACCCTCGAGCTCGACGTCCAGGAGCTGTTCGCCTACGAGGGCAGCACCACCGAGGCGACCAGCGAGGAGGACGAGGTGCGGCGCGTCGAGGGCGAGCAGCTCGACCTCGAGCCGATGGTCCGCGACCTCGTCGTCCTCAGCCTGCCGCTGGCGCCGACCTGCACCGAGGACTGCGCGGGCCTGTGCGTCGACTGCGGCCAGCGTCTGGACGACCTGCCGGCCGACCACACCCACGAGGTGCTCGACCCGCGCTGGGCCGGGCTGGCCCAGCGCTTCGGCACCTCGCAGTCCGACCGTTCCGCTTCCGAACCGGGCACCCCCGGTACGGACAACCCAGAGGAGAACTGACCGTGGCCGTCCCGAAGCGGAAGATGTCCCGCGCCAACACCCGCATGCGTCGCTCGCAGTGGAAGGCGTCCGCTCCCACGCTGTCGCCGTGCCCGAACCGGGCCTGTGGCGAGCTCAAGCCGCCGCACCAGGCCTGCCCGAACTGCGGCCAGTACGAGGGCCGTCAGGTCCTCTCGGTCTGATCCTCGGGTAGACCAGCCGTGGCGACCCCGGCCACCGGCACCCAGCCCGCGGTGGGCGGGACCGCCGGCCGTTCTCCGGCCGGCGTCGCCCACGCCGAGCGCTCGGCCGCCTGGCTCCTCGACGCCCTGGGCGTCGAGCTGCCCGGCGGCCTGCTGGCGTTGGCGCTGACCCACCGCTCGTACGCCTACGAGCACGGCGGGCTGCCGACCAACGAGCGCCTGGAGTTCCTCGGCGACTCGGTCCTCGGGCTGGTCGTCACCGACGAGCTGTACCGCCGTCACCCCGACCTGCCCGAGGGCCGGCTGGCGAAGCTGCGTGCCTCGGTGGTCAACATGACCTCGCTGGCCGGGGTGGCGCGGCTCCTGGGCGCCGGCGGGCTGGGCCCGCACCTGCTGCTGGGCCGTGGTGAGGAGACCACCGGCGGCCGCGAGAAGGACTCGATCCTCGCCGATGCGCTGGAGGCGCTGATCGGTGCGGTGCACGTGGGGTTGGGCCTGGACGCCGCGTCGGCGATCGTGCACCGGCTGTTCGACCCGCTGCTGGACCAGGCCGCCACCCGCGGCGCCGGCCTGGACTGGAAGACCAGCCTGCAGGAGCTGGGTGCCGCGCTGGGCCTGGGCGCCCCGATCTACCTGGTCGAGGACGAGGGGCCCGACCACGCCAAGACCTTCACCGCGGCCGTCGTCCTGGCCGACACCGAGTACGGCCGCGGCGCCGGCCGCACCAAGAAGGCCGCCGAGCAGGAGGCGGCCGAGACCGCCTGGCGGACCCTCTCGGAGTCGGAGACCGCGGCGTCCACGGGCGCCGACGGGGGCTGACCGGCCGTGCCCGAGCTGCCCGAGGTCGAGGTGGTCCGGCGCGGCCTGGAGCAGTGGGTCGCCGGCCGCACGGTGGCCACCGTCGAGGTGCACCACCCCCGTGCCGTCCGCCGGCACCTGGAGGGGACCGATCACTTCGTCACGGCGCTGACCGGACGCACGTTCTCCGCCGCCCGCCGCCGCGGCAAGTACCTGTGGCTGCCGCTCGCCGAGCCCGACGGGGCGCCGTCGGACCGCGCGCTCGTCGCGCACCTGGGCATGAGCGGCCAGCTGCTGGTCGAGAAGCCCTCCGCCCCGGACGAGACGCACCTGCGGGCACGGTTCACGTTCACCGACGGCGGCCGGGAGCTGCGCTTCGTCGACCAGCGCACGTTCGGCGGGCTGGCCGTCGAGGAGGGTGGGGAGGACGGCGGGCTGCCGCCGCGCCTGGCGCACATCGCCATCGACCCGCTCGACGGCTCCTTCGACGCCGACGGGTTCAGCGCCGCCCTGCGCCGGCGGCGCACCGAGGTCAAGCGTGCGCTGCTGGACCAGACGCTGATCGGCGGCGTCGGCAACATCTACGCCGACGAGGCGCTGTGGCGGGCGCGGCTGCACGGCAACCGGCCCACCGACCGGCTCACCCGAGCGCAGGTGGCCGACCTGCTCGACGGCGTCCGCGACGTGCTGGGGGAGGCCCTCGCCCAGGGCGGCACGTCGTTCGACTCCCTGTACGTCGACGTCAACGGCCAGAGCGGCTACTTCTCCCGGTTCCTCGCCGTCTACGGCCAGGCCGACCGGCCCTGTCCCCGGTGCGGGACGGCGATCGTGCGGGAGTCGTTCATGAACCGGTCGAGCTACAGCTGCCCGCGCTGCCAGCCCCGCCCGAGAGCCCGCCGGTCATGACCCGCCGCGTGGTCGCCCTCGTGTCCGGCGACGTGCAGGGCGTGGGCTACCGCTGGTTCGTCCGGAACCGCGCCGCGGACGCGGGCCTGGCCGGATCGGCGACCAACCTCGCCGACGGCCGCGTCGAGGTCGTGCTCGAGGGTGAGGACGCCGCGGTGGCCGCCGTCCTGGCCGAGCTCGACGGCGCGGGCGCCCCCGGGCACGTCACGCGGGTCGACGTCCGGGACGACGCGGCGCAGGGGGGAACCGGGTTCACCACGGCGTGACGAACGCGACACCCGCCCGACACGGTGGGTGTGCAGGGTGGCCGTTGACCTCTGTGACCTGGCCTGTCACCCTGGGAACACACGGACCGCGCCGACCGTCGAACGGGGCGCAGGTCACACACTCACGCAGTCGAAAGGCCGCATTCGCCATGGCCAAGGCCCTGTTCGGTCACGTCGTCACCACCGCGGAGCTCCGAGTAGTCGAGGAGAACGCCGTCCTCCGGGCGAAGGTGCGCCGACTGGAGCAGGAACTGAAGGAGCTGCGCGCCCAGCGGGACGCCGCCATCGCCCACGAGCTGCTGAGCATCGCCGGCGACCACGCCGAGCCCGCGCTCGCCTGAACTCCACCGTCCCACCGGCACCACCCGCACCGCCTGCGCCACGCGTCCCCGGCGTGGGCGCACCGCCGGGCTAGAGTTCTCTCCCCGTGCACCTGTCGAGCCTGACGCTCAAGGGCTTCAAGTCCTTCGCGTCCGCGACGACCCTGCGCCTCGAGCCGGGGATCACCGCCGTCGTGGGTCCCAACGGCTCCGGGAAGTCCAACGTCGTCGACGCCCTCGCCTGGGTCATGGGCGAGCAGGGGGCCAAGAGCCTGCGCGGCGGCAAGATGGAGGACGTCATCTTCGCCGGCACCGCCGGCCGCCCGGCGCTCGGCCGGGCCGAGGTCACCCTCACCATCGACAACGCCGACGGCGCGCTCCCGATCGAGTACACCGAGGTCTCGATCACCCGCCGCATGTACCGCTCCGGTGAGAGCGAGTACGAGATCAACGGCGACAAGGTCCGCCTGCTCGACGTCCAGGAGCTGCTCAGCGACTCCGGCATCGGCCGCGAGATGCACGTCATCGTCGGTCAGGGCCAGCTGGACGCCGTCCTCTCCGGCCGTCCCGAGGACCGCCGCGCCTTCGTCGAGGAGGCCGCCGGCGTCCTCAAGCACCGCAAGCGCAAGGAGAAGGCGCTCCGCAAGCTCGAGGCGATGCAGGCCAACCTGGACCGTCTCGGCGACCTCACCGCCGAGCTGCGCCGCCAGCTCAAGCCGCTGGGCCGGCAGGCCGAGGTCGCCCGCCGCGCCGCCGGCGTCCAGGCCGACCTGCGCGACGCCCGCCTCCGGCTGCTCGCCGACGACCTGGTCCAGCTCCGCGACGCCCTGGAGAAGGACGTCGCCGACGAGACCGCCGCCCGGCAGCGCCGCACCTCCGTCGAGGCCGACCTCGCGCGCACCTCGACCCGCGAGTCGGGGCTGGAGGCCGAGCTCGCCGCCAACGCGCCGCTGCTGGGCGGCGCGCAGGACACCTGGTACCGGCTGTCGGCGCTCACCGAGCGGTTCCGCGGCGTGGCCCAGCTGGCCGCCGAGCGGCACCGGCACCTCTCCGCCGCCCCGCCCGCCGCAGCCGGCGGGCGCGACCCGGACCAGCTGGACGCCGAGGCCGAGCGGGTCGCGGCCACCGAGGCCGAGCTCGCCGCCGGGCTGGAGGCCGAGCGCGGACGGCTGGCGGCCGCCGTCGCCGCGCGCGGGGACCTCGAGGCCGAGCTGGCCGCGGCCGAGAAGGCCTGGGTCGCCGCCGCCCGGGCGCTGGCCGACCGCCGGGAGGGGCTCGCCCGGCTGTCCGGCCAGGTCGCCGCCGCCCGCTCCCGGGTGTCGGCCGGGGAGTCGGAGATCGAGCGGCTCGCGCTGGCGGCGGGGGAGGCCGCCGACCGCGCCGAGGTCGCCGCCGAGCGGCTGGCCGAGCGCCGCGAGGAGGTCTCCGGCCAGGAGGACACCGACGTCGCCCTGGTCACCGCGCACCAGGACGCCGTCGCCGCGCACACCGCGGCGGCGGCCGTCGTCGCCGAACTGGCCGCCGCAGAGCGCGCCGCCGAGCGCGACCGCGCCTCCTGGCAGGCCCGCCGCGACGCCCTGGCCCTCGGCCTGGCGCCGGCCGACGGCACCGCCGCCGCGCTGGCCGCCGGTCTGCCCGGCGTCCTCGGGCCGGTGGCCGAGCGGATCACCGTCGAGGCCGGCGCGGAGGTGCCACTGGCCGCCGCGCTCGCCGGCCTGGCCGACGCGCTCGTCGTCGACGGCGTCGCCGGCGCCGCGGGCGTGCTGGCCCACCTCCGGGACGTCGACGGCGGACGCGCGGGACTGCTGGTCACCGGCGGCCTGCCGCCCCTGCCCCGTGAGGGCTGGCCGGAGCTGCCGGACGGTGCCCGGTGGGCGCTGGACCTGGTGGCCGCCCCCGACGAGCTGCGCCCCGCGCTCGCCCGCACGCTGGACCGGGTCGCCGTCGTGCCCGGCCTCGACGACGCCGTCGCACTCGTGCGCACCCACCCGCGGGTGCGGGCGGTCACCGCGGACGGCGACGTGGTGGGGGCCGACTGGTCGGTCGGCGGGTCGGCCAACGCGCCCTCCGGCCTCGAGGTGCGGGCCCGGGTCGACGAGGCCGGCCGCGAGCTCACCGCCGCCGCGGCGCGGGCCGCCGAGCTCGCCGACCGGCTGACCGCCGCCCGCTCGACCGCGCGGGACCGCTCCGCCGACGTGGACGCCGCCCTCGCCGCCCGCCAGGCCGCCGACCGCACCCGCTCCGCGGCCGCCGCCCAGCTGGCCGAGCTGGGCGCCGCCGCCCGCTCCGCCGCCGCCGAGGCCGAGCGCTCCGCCGCCGCCCGCGTGCGTGCCGAGCAGGCCCTCGAGCAGGCGCAGACCGCCCTGGCCGGGCTGGAGGAGCGGCTGGCGGAGGCCGAGGCCGCACCGGTGGAGGAGGAGCCCGACCCCGCCGTCCGTGACCGGCTGCGGCTGGAGACCGCCGCCGCCCGCCAGGCCGAGACCGAGGCCCGGCTGGCCGTGCGCACAGCGGAGGAGCGGGCGAGGGCGCTGTCCGGCCGGGCCGACTCGCTGCGCCGGCAGGCCCGCCAGGAACGCGCCGCACGGGAGCGGGCGGCCGCCGCCCGGGTCGCCCGGGAGCGGGGCGCGCAGGTCGCCGCGCGGGTGCGGGCCGGCGCGGAGGCGGCGCTGGCCGCCCTGGCCGAGTCGCTGACCCGCGCCGCCACCGAGCGCGACGAGCTGGCCCGCGTGCGCACGGCGCGGGAGGCCGAGCTGCTGGAGGTGCGGGCGGCGGTCCGTGCGGCCACCGCCGAGCTGGAGCGGCTGACCGACGAGGTGCACCGCGACGAGGTGGCCCGCACGGAGCAGCGGTACCGGATCGAGGCGCTGGAGGCTCGCGCCGCCGAGGAGTACGGCGTCGACCTCCCGACGCTCCTGGCCGAGTACGGGCCGGCCGCGCCCGTGCCCCCGACCCCCGCCCGGGTCGCCGCGGCCCGGGCGGCGGGGGAGCCCGAGCCCGAGCCGGAGCCCTACGACCGCGCCGCGCAGGAGCGGCGGGCCGCCAAGGCCGAGCGCGACCTCGCCACCCTCGGCAAGGTCAACCCACTGGCCCTGGAGGAGTTCGCGGCCCTGGAGGAGCGGCACTCCTTCCTCGCCACCCAGCTCGAGGACCTCAAGGCCACCCGGCGCGACCTGCTCACCGTCGTCCGTGAGGTCGACGAGCGCATCCACACCGTGTTCTCCTCGGCCTTCGCCGACGTGCAGCGGGAGTTCGAGCAGGTCTTCGCCACGCTGTTCCCCGGCGGCGCGGGCCGGCTGACCCTGACCGACCCCGACGACATGCTCACCACCGGCGTCGAGGTCGAGGCCCGCCCGCCGGGCAAGAAGGTCAAGCGGCTGTCGCTGCTGTCCGGCGGCGAGCGCTCGCTGACCGCGGTGGCGCTGCTGGTCGCGATCTTCCGGGCTCGGCCCTCGCCGTTCTACGTGCTCGACGAGGTCGAGGCGGCGCTGGACGACGTCAACCTCGGCCGGTTGCTGACCCTGGTCGAGCAGCTGCGGTCGACGTCGCAGCTGATCATCATCACCCACCAGAAGCGGACGATGGAGATCGCCGACGCCCTGTACGGGGTGAGCATGCGCGGCGACGGCATCACCGGCGTCATCAGCCAGCGCCTGCGCGAGGCCGAACCCGCCTGACGGCCCCCTGCAGGGGCCCACCGCGAGCTCGCGAGTGGTGGGGGGCAGGGGGTTCCCCCTCGGCTCCTGGCCCCCTGCAGGGGCCCACCGCGAGCTCGCGAGTGGTGGGGGGCAGGGGGTCCTCCTAGCTGTACTGACCGGAGACGTTGGTCGAGGGCGTGTGACCACAGGATCTGACTGAGGGATCTTGTGGAGGGAGGACCTCCGGACGTGGAGTGGAGCTGCTGAAGGCGACCACGACACGAACCCGGAGGTCCTCGTGCTCCACGCTAACGCCGTTCTGACCCCACGCCAGCGTCTGCGCCTGGCCCGCTTGGTGGTCGAGGAGAACTGGCCCAAGAGCCGGGCCGCGGAGTTCTTCGGAGTGGCCTGGAAGACCGCCGACCGCTGGGCCGAGCGGTATCGGACCCTGGGCACGGCGGGCATGGTCGATCGCTCCAGCCGACCGCACACCAGCCCGGGTAAGACCGATCCGGCGAGGACGAAGCGGATCATCTCGCTGCGGCTGCGCAAGCGCTGGGGGCCGGTCCGGCTGGCCGCCGAGACCGGGGTGGCGCCCTCCACCGCCGGCACGGTGCTGCGCCGCTGCGGGGTCAGCAGGCTGTCCGTGCTGGACCGCCGGGAGCGGGTGGTGACCCGCTATGAGCACCCCGCCCCCGGCGAGCTGCTGCACGCCGACGTCAAGAAGCTGGGCAACATCCCCGCCGGCGGTGGGTGGCGGTTCCTGGGCCGAGAGCAGGGCGGCCTCAACCGCACCGCCGACGGCGGCCGAGCCCGGAGTCAGTACCACAACCCGTTGATGCGCCATGGCTTCATCCACGTCGTGCTCGACGATCACAGCCGGCTGGCCTACGCCGAGATCCACAACGACGAACTTGGCGTCACCGCGACCGCCGTGCTGCGGCGAGCGGTGGCCTGGTTCGCCGACCGCGGCGTCACCGCGCGCCGGGTGCTAACTGACAACGGCGGCTGCTACCGCAGCCGGGACTGGGCCACCGCCTGCCAACAACTGGGCATCACGGCCAAGCGGACCCGGCCTTACCGCCCGCAGACCAACGGCAAGGTCGAACGCTTCAACCGCACCATGACCAGCGAATGGGCCTTCGCGCAGTTCTTCACCAGCGAAGCCGATCGCCGTGCGGCCTTTCCTGGTTGGCTACACGCCTACAACCACCCTCGGCCCCACACCGGCATCGGCGGTCACCCGCCCATCAGCCGCCTGACCAACCTCCCCGGTCAGTACATCTAGACGCCGGAGGGGACCTCGAGGTCGACGACGACCGGCAGGTGGTCCGAGGCGCCGTCCCCGACGAGCACGCGGGCCCCGGCGACGGCGGTCCCCGGCGTCACCCACACGTGGTCGATCCGGCGGTGCGGGTGCCGCGCGGGGTGGGTCAGGCCCTCGTCGTGCTGCCAGAACCGCCACCCGGCCTGGTCGTCGCGGTCGCGGGCCAGCTCCCAGGCGTCGGTGAACCGCTCGCGCAGCGCGGCCAGCTCCGGCTCGTCCGGTGTGGCGTTGAAGTCGCCGGCGAGGACGCCGGCCGCCATCGGCTCGGTGTGCAGGGAGGCCAGCCGGGCGGCCTGCGCGGCCCGCTCGCCGGCCGAGCGCGTGGAGAGGTGCGTCGTGGTCACCCAGAGGGTGCCGCCGTCCAGCTCCACCATGGTCCGCAGCGCACTGCGCGGCTCCCCGGTCGCCGGCAGCGGGTGGACGTCGCTGACCAGGATCGGCAGCCGCGACAGCAGGGCGTTGCCGTACTGGCGGCGCTCGCGCCCGTGGCGGCCGGGCTCGTCGATCGCCGGACCCCAGGCCAGCTGCATGTCCAGGGCCCGGGAGAGGAGCAGCGCCTGGTCGACGTCCTCGCTGCGGTCGCCGAAGTGCCGGTCGACCTCCTGCAGGCAGATCACGTCGGCGTCCGCGGCGGCCAGCACCTTCGCCAGCCGCGGCAGGTCGTGGCGGCCGTCGTCGCCGACCCCGTGGTGGGTGTTGAAGGTGACCAGCCGGACGGGGATGGGCGGCTGGTCGGGGCCCGGTGCGGGCTTCGCCCCGGTCGCGTCGGTCACCGCCTCAGCCTGTCACCTCCGCGGCCACGGGGTCGGACAGCGGCAGGTCGGCGACCTGGCGCAGGGAGTCCCCGCCGTCCGGCCGGCGCTCGCAGACGAACAGCCGGAAGCGCGCCTCGCGGCCGTCGAGCACCAGCTCACCGAGCTGGTTGCCGAAGAAGGGTCCGGCGATCTTCGCCCAGCGCAGCTCCGAGGGCCGCACGCGGGCCAGCCGCGCCATGCCGGTGGTCAGCCGCCGTGCCCAGCGGCTCCAGCCGATGCGGAAGCCGACCTTGATCGGGTGCGGCGCCTGGTTGTGCAGCGGGGAGACGGTCAGCTGGTGCACCCGGGTGGTCAGCCCGCCGGGGGAGACGAGCTCCGCGGCGTAGGCGTGGTGGACGTCGCCGGAGAGCACCAGCGCGGTCACCGGCGCCCGGCCGTGCTCCCCGCGGGCCACCGCGACCAGCGCCCGGCCCAGCCGCTCGAAGGAGTCCCCGAACGCTGCCCAGTGCTCCAGGTCGGCAGCCTGCCGCAGCTGCTCCGACAGCCATCCGACGGGCCCGCCGAGGTGCCGGCCGTTGAGCGTCTCGTTCCACCGCTCGAGCTCGTGGATGGCGTGCGGCAGCAGCCACGGCAGCGACGTCCCGAGGACCAGGTGCTCGACCCCCTCGTCGACCGCGCGGCGCAGCGCCGCCTCCACCCAGGCGAACTCCTCGTCGTCGACCATCCGCCGCTGGTGCTCGTCGAGCACCCGCCCGGCCCGGCTGTCGACCATGACCATGCGGGCCTCGCCCCAGTGCCGCACGAAGCTCCAGCGGACCGACCGGGGCTCGGTGTCGGCGGCGTCGGCCATGGCCCGCAGGACCGGCTCGGCGTCGCCCGGGTACTCGTTCACCGCCTGCCACGTCGCGTTCTCCGCCAGCTCCTGCGGGCTGAGGTTGCCCAGGTGCTGGTACACCCAGTAGCTGACCAGCCCGCCGCTGATCCGGTGCTCCCACCACTCCTTGCCGGTCACCCTGCGCCGCCAGGCGGCCGAGCTGTTCCAGTCGTCGATCATCTCGTGGTCGTCGAAGATCATCGAGGACGGGATCGTCGACAGCAGCCAGCGCACCTGCGGGTCGCTCCAGGACTCCGCGTAGAGGCGGGTGTACTCCTCGAAGTCCGCGACCTGGCTGCCGGCCGGCGCGTGCTCGCCCCGGCGCAGCGACAGCCACCGGCGGGTCGCTCCCGTCAGCTCGTCGGCGTACACCTGGTCACCGAGCAGGACCAGCGCGTCGGGCCATTCGCCCTCCGGGAGCTGGGCGAGGCGGGCGGCGTAGGTGTCCAACGCGTCCGGCGGGATGCCCTCGTCGACGTCGACCGTGCTGTGCGTGGCGTAGCGGCAGGACCCGAAGGCGATGCGGAAGGGCCCCGGTCGGCCCGGCGTCCGGATGCGGCTCGGCGGGAAGGTCGAGGCGGCCTCCGGCCACACCCGGTCGCCGTCGAGGCGGACGTCGTAGGGCGTGGTGCTGCCCGGTTCCAGGCCCTCGACGAGGACGAGCGCGAAGTGGTGCCCCCCGACGGTGAAGGTGTCGGCGCTGCGACCGAGCACCGTCACCTGGCACGGCCGGTCGGTCTCGACCCACACGGTGGCCGAGACGGGGTCGACGTGCCGCAGCAGCGGTCCGAGCAGGATGACCGGGGACTCCCGGCCGGGCAGCGGCATGCCGACCAGCCTGGCCCACGGACCTGGATTCCGCCCAGACCTGGCCGTACGTGGGCTGGGAGACTGACCCCATGGAGTTCGTGCTGATCGCGGTCGCGATCCTCGTCGTCGCGCTGGTCCTCGGGGTCAGCCTGCTCGTCGGCCGCGGCCGCCGCACCACCCGCCTGGACGAGGACGCCGCCCTCGGCACGACCCTCACCAGGCCGCGGCCCCCCGCACCGGCCGAGGCCGCCCCGCCCACCGAGCAGGCGCAGCCCGACACCGTGCAGCCGGAGGCGCCGCCGGTCCCAGAGGCGCCGCTGCCCCCGGCCGAGCCCGAGCCGGGCCTGGTCTTCGAGACCCCGCCCCCCTCGGCGGGCCGGCTGGTGCGGCTGCGCTCCCGGCTGGCCCGGTCGCAGTCCTCCCTGGGCCGCGGCCTGCTCACCGTGCTGGCCCGCGAGCGGCTCACCGAGGACGACTGGGAGGAGGTCGAGGAGACCCTCCTGGCTGCCGACGTCGGCATCGCGGCCACCACGCAGATCGTCGAGCGGCTGCGCACGCAGTCGCTGGTGCTGGCCACCGCCTCGGGCCCGGAGCTGCGCCGGCTGCTGGTCCGGGAGCTCACCGCCGTGCTGGGGCCCGACCTCGACCGCGCGCTGGCCGTCGACCGCCACGACGGCCGGCCGGGTGTGGTGCTGGTGGTCGGCGTCAACGGCGCCGGCAAGACGACGACGGTCGGCAAGATCGCCCGCGTGCTCGTCGGGGACGGCAAGAGCGTCGTGCTGGGCGCCGCCGACACGTTCCGCGCCGCCGCCGCCGACCAGCTGGAGACGTGGGGCGAGCGGGTCGGCGTCCTCACCGTGCGCGGGCGCGAGGGGGCCGACCCGGCGTCGGTCGGCTTCGAGGCGGTGCGCACCGGTGTGGAGGCCGAGGTGGACACCGTCGTCGTCGACACCGCCGGCCGGCTGCACACCAAGGGCGGCCTGATGGACGAGCTCGGCAAGATCAAGCGGGTCGTGGAGAAGGTCTCGCCGGTCACCGAGGTGCTGCTGGTGCTCGACGCGACGACCGGCCAGAACGGCGTCGTCCAGGCGCGGGTGTTCACCGAGGCCGTCGACGTCACCGGCGTCGTCCTGACCAAGCTCGACGGCACCGCCAAGGGCGGGATCGTCGTCTCGGTGCAGCGGGAGCTCGGCATCCCGGTGAAGCTGGTCGGGCTGGGGGAGGGCGCCGACGACCTCGCGCCGTTCGAGCCGGAGGCGTTCGCCGAGGCGCTCGTGGGTGGCGCCGACTAGGGGACGTTGGCCGGGTCGAACCCGTAGGGCAGCTCCAGCCGGTGCCGGGCCAGCATCCCGGTGTCGGCCAGCAGCTCGCGGGTCGGCCCGTCGGCGACCACGACCCCGCCGTCCAGGACCACCGACCGGGGACACAGCTGCAGGGCGTAGGGCAGGTCGTGGGTGACCATCAGCATGGTCACCGGCAGGCTCGTGAGCACCTCGGCCAGCTCCCGGCGTCCGGCCGGGTCGAGGTTGGACGACGGTTCGTCGAGCACCAGGATCTCCGGGTGCATCGACAGGACGGTGGCCACCGCGACCCGCCGGCGCTGCCCGAAGGACAGGTGGTGCGGCGGGCGGTCGGCGGACCCGGCCATGCCCACCTGGTCCAGCGCGGCGGCGACGCGGGCGGCCACCTCGGTCTCGGGCAGGCCGAGGTTGCGCGGGCCGAAGGCGACGTCCTCGCCGACGGTGGGCATGAACAGCTGGTCGTCGGGGTCCTGGAAGACGATGCCGACCCGCCGCCGGACCTCCTGCAGATGGCGCTGGTCGACCGGCAGCCCGGCCACGGCGACCGATCCCCGGCCGCCGCGCAGGATGCCGTTGAGGTGCAGCACCAGGGTGGTCTTGCCCGCGCCGTTGGGCCCGAGCAGCGCCACCCGCTCGCCCGGCTCGATCCGCAGGTCGACGCCGAACAGGGCCTGGTGACCGTCGGGGTAGGCGAAGGCGAGGTCCTCGACGCGGAGGGAGGGCTCCGGGGGCGAGGAGCCCAGCGGGGACGGTGCGGCGGTGTTCACCCGAGGAGGAGACCAGATGCGAGGACGGCCCCCGCGGCCAGCGGCAGGGCGAGGGCGGACAGCCACGCCTGCGCGGGCACCGCGGCGACCGGGCCGCTGGGCATCCGCCCGGTGTAGCCGCGCGACAGCATCGCCAGGTGCACCCGCTCGCCGCGCTCGTAGGAGCGGATGAACAGCGAGCCGGCCGCGGGGCCGAGCACCCGCAGCGCGCCCACGTGGCGGCCGCGGAACCCGCGGGACTCCCGGGCCACCCGCATGCGGCGCAGCTCGCCGCCGACGACGTCGGCGTAGCGGAACATGAACATCAGGATCTGCACGAGCACCGAGGGCAGCCGCAGCCGCTCCAGGCCGCGCACCAGCGCCCGGGGCTCGGTGGTGGCCGCCAGCACGGTGGCGGCGAGCACCGAGAGGGTCGCCTTGGCCAGCAGCCCGCCCGCGGCGGTCAGCCCGCTCTCCGACAGCGAGAGCCCGAGGACGTCGACCCGGGGCCCGCGCGCGACCAGCGGCAGCAGCAGGGCGAACAGCACGAAGGGCACCTCGACGACCAGGCCCCGGGCCAGCCGCCGCGGGCCGATGCCGGCGAGCGCGGCGGCGCCGAGCACGAGGGCGAGGTACCCGGCGTAGGCGGCCCAGGCCCACGGCGCGTGCACCGGGGTGGCCACCACGACCAGGGCGAACCCGAGGACGGCGACGAGCTTCAGGTGCGGCTCCAGCCGGTGCACCGGGCTCGCGCCGGCGAGGTAGGCGGAGCCGAGGGCCCCGCCGTGCCCGGCACCCACGTCAGTCGCCGGTGCCGGCGGGCTCCCGGCCGCGCCGGCGGACCAGCACGGTGACGCCGCCGGCGAGGACCAGGGTGACCGCGACCCCGACGACGCCCGCGAGACCACCGGAGAGCCGGCTGTCGTCGACCCCGGCGACGGCGTAGTCGGCCAGCGGGGAGTCGGCCGTGGCGCTGTCGCGCGCGGTGTCGAGGAAGCCCTCCTGCTCGGCCGACCACTCCAGCCCGTCGGGGTGGGAGCTCGCGTAGTAGCTGCCGACCCCGGCGATGAGCAGGGTCACCACCAGCCCGAGGAGGAGGCCGGTGGTCCGGCGGGAGACGGTCATCGGGGGCCTCCCGTGGTCGTCGTCGGACGCGGGGCCAGCTGCGCGACCGTGCGCAGGCAGCGCGCCCCCCAGACGAGGTCGGGCCGGACGGTGAGGACCGCACCGAGGACGGCGACGCTGATCGCCGCCTCGCCCAGGCCGATGAGCAGGTGGATGCCGCCCATCGTGGCGGCCACGGTGCCGATCGGGACGTCGGCGACGCCGCCCACGGCGAACAGGGCGACGAAGGCCAGCGCGGCCGCGGGCACCGACAGGAAGGCGCCCACGCCGGCCGCCGTCAGCACGCCGGTGCGGGTGCGCGGCAGCACGGCCGACAGCAGCCGGAAGGCGCCGTAGCCCACGCCGACGGCGACCAGGCCCATGAGCGTGACGTTCGTGCCCAGCGCGGTGAGCCCGCCGTCGGCGAACAGCACGGCCTGCACCAGGAGGACGACGGTCATGCACAGCACCGCCGTCCACGGCCCGACCAGGACGGCGGTGAGCGCGCCGCCGATCAGGTGACCGCTGGTGCCTGCGCCGACGGGGAAGTTCATCATCTGGACGGCGAAGACGAAGGCGGCGGTGAGGCCGGCCAGGGGAGCGGTGCGCTCGTCGAGCTCGCGGCGCGCGCCGCGCAGGGCCACCGCGACCGTGCCGGCGGCCACGACCCCGGTGGCCACGGACGTCGGGGCGTCCAGGAACCCGTCCGGGACGTGCACGCTGCCTCCTGGGGATCAGTCGTCGGTGGGGACGCGACCTGCGCCGCCGCGACCTTATTGCACCCCCTTCGCAATTGCACACGGGTCGCAACAAGCGCGGTACGGCCGCGCCGGGGGGGCTCCGCAACACGGCTGGAACACGAGGGCCGGACACGCGGGCCGGAGTTCACCGTCCGGAAACAGCGACACGTCGTCCCCGGAAACAGGCGCGCGGCACGGTGAACGCCACGTCGCCCCTCGCTGGAGGGGTGACCGTCCGAGCCCCCGGCCCCGGCGTGACCCCACGCCGACGCCACCCCGTGGCCCCGCCACACCGATCCCGTCAGGAGGTTGCCGTGGACACCGGCGACACCGCCTGGGTTCTCATCAGCGCCGCACTGGTGCTGTTCATGACCCCGGGTCTGGCGCTCTTCTACGGCGGCATGGTCCGCGCGAAGAGCGTGCTCAACATGATGATGATGAGCTTCGGCGCGCTCGCCCTCATCGGCGTGCTCTGGGTGCTCTACGGCTACTCGATGGCCTTCGGCGACGACGTCGGCGGCGGTCTGCTGGGCGACCCGTTCGAGTTCTTCGGGCTCTCCTCGCTGATCGGCACCGGCGGCCTCGACGCCGCCTTCGCGCCGGAGAACCTGGTCTTCACCATCCCGTCGCTGGCCTTCGTCGCCTTCCAGGCGGTGTTCGCGATCCTCACCGTCGCGCTGATCTCCGGTGCCATCGCCGACCGCGCCCGCTTCGGCCCGTGGATGGTCTTCGCCGGCATCTGGGCCACGATCGTCTACTTCCCGGTCGCCCACTGGGTGTTCGCCTTCAACGGGGCGGAGTCGGAGACCGGCGGCTGGATCGCCAACGACCTGCTGGCCATCGACTTCGCGGGTGGCACGGCGGTGCACATCAACGCCGGTGCCGCCGGCCTGGCGCTGGCCCTGGTGCTCGGCAAGCGGCGGGGCTTCGGCCGCGACCCGATGCGCCCGCACAACCTGCCGCTGGTCATGATCGGCGCCGGCATCCTCTGGTTCGGCTGGTTCGGCTTCAACGCCGGCTCCGCGCTGTCGGCCAACGGCCAGGCCGCCGAGGTCTTCGTGACCACCCTCGCCGCCACCGGTGCGGCCACCCTCGGCTGGCTGCTCACCGAGAAGCTGCGCGACGGCCACGCCACCTCGCTGGGCGCCGCCTCCGGCGTCGTCGCGGGCCTGGTCGCCATCACCCCGGCCTGCTCCTCGGTGACCCCGCTCGGCGCGATCCTCGTCGGCCTGATCGCCGGCGTGCTCTGCGCCCTCGCGGTGGGCCTGAAGTACCGGCTGGGCTACGACGACTCCCTCGACGTCGTCGGCGTCCACCTCGTCGGCGGCCTGTGGGGCACCCTCGCGGTCGGCCTCTTCGCCTCCGCGGCCACCACGGCCGGTGTCGACGGGCTCTTCTACGGCGGTGGCCTGGACCAGCTGTGGCGGCAGGCCATCGGCGCGTTCGCGGTCCTCGTCTACTCGTTCGTCCTCACCCTGGTCATCGGGTTCGTCATCGCCAAGACGATGCGCTTCCGGATCACCGAGGAAGAGGAGGTCAGCGGCATCGACGGCGCCGTGCACGCTGAGACCGGCTACGACCTCGCCTCGCTCGGGGGCGGTGGCGGCGGCGCTGCGACACTCACCGCGCAGGCGCACGCCGAGGCGCGCAACACGGAAGGGATCCGGGCATGAAGCTCGTCACCGCCATCGTCAAGCCGTTCAAGCTGGACGACGTCAAGAACGCCCTCGAGCTGATCGGGATCGCGGGGCTGACCGTCAGCGAGGTCCAGGGCTTCGGCCGCCAGCGGGGCCACACCGAGGTCTACCGGGGCGCGGAGTACCAGGTGGACTTCGTGCCGAAGGTCCGCATCGAGGTCGTCGTCGGCGAGATCGACGCCGCCCGGGTGGTCGACGCCATCGTGGAGGCGGCGTCCACCGGCCAGATCGGCGACGGGAAGGTGTGGGTGACGACGATCGACGAGATCGTCCGGGTCCGCACCGGTGAGCGCGGCGCCGACGCCCTGTAGCGCCCGGCAGGACAGCACGACGAGCCGGCCGGGGTGGTGGGAGGACCCGCCACCCCGGCCGCCGTCGTTTCTCGGTCAGGAGCAAACCGGAGGGGGAGACGTGCTGGACACCGGGTCGCTGCCCGCACTGCCGCGGGCGCGGCGGGGCGAGGAGCTGGACGCCTGGCTGGCCGGACTGCTGGACGAGGCCGTCGCGGGCACGCCGGCGCCGCGCGGGAAGCGGGGGGCGCCGCCGCCACGGACGGGCACCGAGGGGCTCGCGCTGGTCGCGGTCGGCAGCCTGGGCCGTCGCGAGCTCCCGCCCCACGGGGACCTCGACCTCGTGCTCGTGCACGACGGCCGACCGGAGATCGCCGCCCTCGCCGACGCGGTCTGGTACCCGATCTGGGACGCCGGGCTGCGGCTGGACCACTCGGTGCGCACCGTGGCCGAGGCGGTCGGGGTGGCCTCCACCGACGTCAAGGCCGGGCTCGGGCTGCTCGACGCCCGGCTGGTGGCCGGTGACGCCGACCTCGCCGCGGCCCTGCGCACCGCCACCCTGGCCAGCTGGCGCCAGTCGGCGTCCCGGTTGCTGCCGCAGCTGCGCGACCTGCGCCGCGGCCGCGCCCGGCAGGTCGGCGAGCTGGCCTTCCTGCTCGAGCCGGACCTCAAGGAGGCCTACGGCGGGCTGCGCGAGGGCCAGGTGCTCCGTGCGGTGGCCGCGGCCCAGCTGGCCGACGAGCCCACCGCCGAGGCGGAGACGGCCTACGCCTTCCTGCTCGACGTCCGCGACGAGCTGCGCCGGCGCTCGGGCCGGGCGACCGACGTGCTGGTCCGCCAGGAGCAGCGGCCGGTGGCCGTGGCGCTCGGGCTGCCCGACGAGGACGCGCTGCTGCGCGAGGTGAGCCTGGCCGGCCGGCGGCTGGCGTTCGTCGCCGACGAGACGTGGCGGCGGGTGGAGGCGGCCCTCGTGCGCCGTCCCCGCGGCCGCTACCGGCGGGTGCGGCGGGAGCCGCTGGCCGAGGGCGTGGTCCGGCAGGGCGACGAGGTCGTCCTCGCCCGGGACGCCCGCCCGGCCGCGGACCCGGGGCTGGTGCTGCGCGGTGCGGCCGCGGCCGCCCGGGTCGACCTGCTGCTGTCGCCGTACACCCTCAAGGTGCTCGCGGTGCACTCGCCGCCGGTGCCCGAGCCGTGGCCGGCGGAGGTGCGCTGGTCGTTCCTCCGGCTGCTGGCCAGCGGCCGGCCGGCGGTCGCGGTGCTCGAGCAGCTGGACCAGGAGGGACTGCTGTCGCGGTTGCTCCCCGAGTGGGACCGGATCCGCTCCCTGCCGCAGCGCCACCCCTGGCACCGGTTCACCGTCGACCGGCACCTGGTGGAGGCGGCCGCGGCGGCCGCGGAGCTGACCCACGACGTCGACCGGCCCGACCTGCTGCTCGTCGGCGCGCTGCTGCACGACCTCGGCAAGGGCTGGCCCGGTGACCACAGCGTCGTCGGGGAGCCGATCGCGGCGGCGGTCGCCACCCGGATGGGTTTCTCCGAGGCCGACGTCGCCACGCTGGCCGCGATGGTGCGGCACCACCTGCTCCTCCCCGACACCGCCACCCGCCGCGACATCGACGACCCCGCGACGGTCGACCGGGTCGCGGCGACGATCGGCCACGACCCCGCGCTGCTGCAGCTGCTGCACGCCCTGGCGCAGGCCGACGGCGCCGCGACCAGCTCCTCGGCCTGGAGCCCGTGGAAGGCCCACCTCGTGGCGGCGCTGGTCGCGCGCGTGCAGGGGCGGCTCAGCGGTGTCCCCTCCCGGGAGCAGGAGCCGGTGCTGCACCCGGTCGAGCCCCAGGTGAGCTCCGCGCCGGTGGACCTGCCCGGGGGCGCGGGTGGGGTCACCGTGGGGGTCGAGGACGTCGCCGACGGCCAGCAGGTCACCATCGGCGCCCCCGACCGGCCCGGCCTGTTCAGCTCGCTGGCCGGGGTGCTCGCGCTCAACCAGCTCGACGTGCGCGCCGCGAAGGTCAACGTCGTCGAGGGCCGGGCCACCGCCGTGTTCGCCGTCCGGCCGCGGTTCGGGCGGGTGCCGGTGCCCTCGATCCTGGCCGACGCCGTCCGCGCGGCCCTGGAGGGGACGCTGCCGCTGGCCGACCGGCTGCGGCAGCGCGAGGCCGACTACCGGCAGGACGCCGGACGGTCTGCCCCGCCGCGGATCTCCTGGCACAACGGCGAGGTGACCGGGGACGCCACCGGAATCGTCGAGGTGCGGGCGAGCGACCGGGCCGGGCTGCTGTACCGGCTCACCGCGGCCCTCGCCGGGGAGGGGCTGGACGTGACGTCGGCCCGGATCGAGACCCTGGGCGCCGACGCGGCCGACCACTTCTACGTCAGCAACCCCTCCGGGGTGCCGATCGACGACGCGCAGCGGACCCGCGTGGAGGCCGCCCTGGCCGTCGCCGTCCGCGGCGGGGCGGCCGAGCCGGTGGCGGACACGCCGCACTGAGTTGCGCGGTTCTGTCGGTACCCCGTGTCACCGTCGCGGGCGAGTGGGACGGAACGGTCCCACCGACGCGGAGGGGGTTTCGCTGATGGGCCACCGGTCCTTCGAGATCGCGACGGCCGAGGGGCGCGTGTGGCGCTGCGCGGCCTGCGGGGACGACCGGGAGTTCGTGCAGCCGCCGTGCGTCGACGGGCACGCCGAGGACGGCGGGGAGTGCCCGGAGTGGGCCTGCGCCGACTGCGGTGCCGCGGTGGTCGCCGGCTCCGGTGCCGCCGTCGTGGCCGCGTCCGTCGCCCGGGCGGCCTGAACCGGCCTGCCCGGCCCGCAGGAGACCGGCATCCGGCCGGCGCTCGTTAGGCTGGTCGGGAGGTGGCGCGACGGTGCCGGGGTCCCCCGGGTGCCGGAGCCGAGCAGCCGGTCGGTCCGACCGGCGGGCCGCGCCCGCGACGTACCCGAGGACGTGCTGTGTTCGAGACCCTCTCCGACCGCCTGGACAAGGTCTTCAGCGGCCTGCGCGGCAAGGGTCGGCTCACCGATGCCGACATCGACGCGACCGCGCGCGAGATCCGCATCGCGCTGCTGGAGGCCGACGTCGCCCTGCCGGTCGTGCGGGCGTTCATCACCGCCGTCAAGGAGCGGGCCCGCGGCGCCGACGTCTCCCAGGCACTCAACCCGGCGCAGCAGGTCATCAAGATCGTCAACGAGGAGCTCATCGAGATCCTCGGCGGGGAGACCCGGCGGCTGCGCCACGCCAAACAGTCGCCCACGGTCATCATGCTCGCCGGTCTGCAGGGCTCCGGTAAGACGACGCTGGCCGGCAAGCTCGGCCGCTGGCTGAAGTCCCAGGGCCACACCCCACTGCTGGTCGCCGCCGACCTCCAGCGGCCCAACGCGGTCAACCAGCTGTCGATCGTCGCCGGCCAGGCCGGGGTCGACGTCTTCGCGCCCGAGCCGGGCAACGGCATCGGCGACCCGATCCGGGTTGCCGCGGACTCCGTCGAGCACGCCCGCCGCACCATGCACGACGTCGTCGTCGTCGACACCGCCGGCCGGCTCGGCATCGACGCGGAGCTCATGGCGCAGGCCGCCGGCATCCGTGACGCCGTGCAGCCGGACGAGACGCTGTTCGTCGTCGACGCGATGATCGGTCAGGACGCCGTCACCACGGCCGAGGCCTTCCGCGACGGCGTCGGGTTCAGCGGCGTGGTCCTGACCAAGCTCGACGGTGACGCCCGCGGTGGTGCCGCCCTGTCGGTCCGCTACGTCACCGGCCAGCCGATCATGTTCGCCTCCACCGGCGAGAAGCTGACCGACTTCGACGTCTTCCACCCCGAGCGGATGGCCTCGCGCATCCTCGGCATGGGCGACGTGCTGACCCTCATCGAGCAGGCCGAGCAGGCGTTCGACGCCGAGCAGGCCGAGCGGATGGCCGGCAAGCTCGCCTCGCGGGAGGGCTTCACCCTCGAGGACTTCCTCGAGCAGATGATGGCGATCCGCAAGATGGGCCCGATCGCCAACCTGCTCGGCATGCTGCCCGGCGCGGGGGCGATGAAGGAGCAGCTCAAGCAGGTCGACGACCGCGACCTGGACCGCACCGCGGCGATCATCCGCTCCATGACGCCGGAAGAGCGGGTCAACTCCAAGATCATCAACGCGTCGCGGCGGGTGCGCATCGCCAACGGCTCGGGCGTGACCGTCACCCAGGTCAACCAGCTGCTGGAGCGCTTCGCCCAGGCCCAGAAGATGATGGGCCAGATGGCCGGCAGCATGGGCCTGCCCGGCGTGGGCCCCATGTCGAAGAAGGCGCGCGGCCGGCAGATGCAGGCCCAGACCCGCGGCAAGGGCAAGAAGGGCAAGGGCAAGGGGAAGGGCGGTCCCGCCCGCCGGCCGACCGGTGCGCCGGCCCTGCCGCCCGGTGCCGGCTTCCCCGGTGCCGGCTTCCCCGGCGGGATGCCGTCGCTGCCGCCCGGTCTGGCCAACGGCCAGGGGCTGCCCGATCTCACCAAGCTGAACTTCGACCAGCCGGGGGACGAGCGGCGGTGACACGGGCTCGGCTCCGCCCCCGGTCCGCTCCTCGCTCGCCGGCGCTCGCTGCGGTGCTCCCGCCGGCGTCGACTCGCGCGTCCCGGTGAGCGGGCCGGCCCTGCACCTGTCCGGTGTGGTGCTCCCCGAGGGGGAGCACCGGGATCTGTGGGTGCGCGACGGCCGGATCACCTCCGAACCGGTGCCGGGGGCCGAGACGGTCAGCCGCGGCGGCTGGCTGGTGCCGGGGCTGGTGGACGCGCACTGCCACGTCGGCATCGGCCCCGAAGGGGTGGCCGTCGAGGACCTCGCCGGTCTGCGGGAGCAGGCGCTGGCCGAGCGGGCCGCGGGCGTGCTGGCACTGCGCGACTGCGGCTCGCCGGTCGACACCCGGGTCCTCGACGGCGAGCGCGACCTGCCGCACATCGTCCGCGCCGGCCGGCACCTGGCCGCACCCCGCCGGTACATCCCCGGGCTGGCCGTCGAACTGGCCCCCGACGACCTCGCCGCCGGGGTGCGCGTGCAGGCCCGCCGCGGCGACGGCTGGGTCAAGCTGGTCGGCGACTGGATCGACCGGGGGGTCGGTGACCTCGCCCCGGAGTGGCCGGCCGACGCCGTGGCCGCGGCGATCGCGACGGCCCACGAGGAGGGGGCGCGGGTCACCGCCCACACGTTCGGCACCGACGCGCTGCCCGACCTCATCCGGGCCGGCATCGACTGCATCGAGCACGGCACCGGGCTGACCGAGGAGCTCATCGGGGAGATGGCCATGCGCGGTACCGCCGTCGTCCCGACGCTGGTCAACGTCGAGAACTTCCCCGAGTTCGCCTCCGCCGGTGAGGCGCGGTTCCCGTCCTACGCGAGCACGATGCGGCGGCTGTACGCGTCCTCGGGCGCCGTCGTCCGTGCGGCGTACGAGGCAGGGGTGCCGGTGTTCGCCGGCACCGACGCCGGGGGCGGCATCGCGCACGGCCGGATCGCCGACGAGGTGCGCGCCCTCGCCGGCGCGGGGCTCCCGGCCGAGGCGGCGCTGGCCGCCGCGTCGTGGGCGGCACGCGACTGGCTCGGGCTGCCGTGCATCGAGGAGGGCGTCCCGGCCGACCTCGTGGTGTACGAGACCGACCCGCGGGCCGACCTGGACACCCTGGCCCGCCCGCAGCTGGTCATCCTGCGCGGGACGCGGGTCGCGTAGCGGTGGACCCGGCGCGGGGCCCGGAGGGTCCCCGGCGGGGACACGGGGCGAGCTCCGCGGCGCCGGGGACGGCACGAGGCCGCGGTGTCGGCCGGTGGGCCGACGGATCACGCCGCAGGCGGGCCCAGGTCGAGGGTGACGGTCGTGCCGGCGGGGGAGGCGCCCACCCGCATCGTGCCGCCGGAGCCCTCGGCGGTCCGGCGGGCGATGTCCAGCCCGAGCCCGGTGGAGCCCGCGCCGCTGTGCCCCCGAGCGACCGCGGTCGCCGGCAGACCCGGACCGTCGTCGGCCACCGTCACCTCCGCACCCCCGCCGTCCCGGGGGCGGACGGCGACCCGCAGGCCGGTGCCGTCGGGGGTGTGCGCGAAGACGTTGCCGAGCAGCGCGTCGACGGCGGCACCGAGGTCCGCGGTCGCGACCCGGACCGGCAGGGGCTCCTCCGGGAGGTCCACGGTGAGCGCGCGGTCCTCCTCCTCGGCCAGCACCGACCAGAACCGCACCCGCTCGCCCACGACGGCGACCGCGTCGCAGCCCGCGCCGAGCCCCTCCCGCACCGGGCGCCGGGCCTCGGAGATCACCTCGTCGATGCCGCGGGTGAGCGCGTCGACGTCACCCGCGATCCGATCGCGGTCGGCCGGCGGCAGCGCCTCGACGTCCAGCCGCAGCGCGGTGAGGGGCGTGCGCAGCCGGTGCGCCAGGTCCGCGGCGGCCTCCCGCTCCGCGGCCAGCAGCTCACCGATCCGGCCGGCCAGCCGGTTCACCGCGACGCCGACCTCGCGCACCTCGTCCGGCCCGGCCGGGGTCACGCGCGCCGACAGGTCGCCGCTGCCGAGCCGGTGGGCCGTCGTCGCCAGGTCGGTGACGGGGCGGGTGAGCGAGCGGGCCAGCAGGTCGGCGACCAGCAGGGCGAGCACCAGCAGGACGGCGCCCAGTCCGCCCAGCACCAGCCACGTCCGCGGGACGTCGGCGCGCAGCTCGGCCGCCGGCACGAACACCTCGACCACCGCCGTCCCGCCCTCGCGGCGGACCGGCTGGAGCAGGTGGACGCCGTCGTCGCTCTCGCGCTGTTCCGCGCCGGCCGGGGCCGGACCGGCACCCAGCACGCCCTCCGGCCCCAGCCACGTCCCGTCGCTCCAGCGCACGGTGACCGCGCGGCCGTCGTCGACGGCGAGCGCGGACGCCACCTCCTCGCGCTCGTCGAGGCCGACGCTCGGGATGAGCGCCTGCAGCCGCGCCTGGGCGGTGTCCACCGCCCGCGCCTCGGCCACGCGCGCGACCAGGACCGCCGCGGGCAGGAGGAACGCCAGCAGGACGACCGACGTCGTCGCCGCCACCAGCAGGGTGATCCGGCGCCTCACCGTTCGGGCTCGGTCAGGCGGACGCCCACCCCGCGGACGGTCTGCAGCAGCCGGGGCTCGGCGGCGGACTCGCCGAGCTTGCGGCGCAGCCACGACAGGTGGACGTCGACGGTCTTGTCCGACCCGCCGTAGGGCAGCTGCCACACCTCGGTGAGCAGTTCCCGCTTGGACACCACGGTGCCGGGGCGGGCGGCCAGGTAGGCGAGCAGGTCGAACTCCTTGGGGGAGAGGTCGACCGGTGCGCCGGCGTGGGTGACCCGGCGGCTGCGGGGGTCCACGGTGAGGTCGCCGACCGTCACCGGCTCCGGCCCGCTCTCCACCCCGGAGGCGCGCCGCAGCACCGCGCGGATGCGGGCCTCGAGCTGGCCGGCGGAGAACGGCTTGACCACGTAGTCGTCCGCGCCCGCGTCCAGGGCGGCCACCACGCTGCCGTCGTCGTCCCGGGCGGTGGCGACGATGACCGGGACCGCCGACACCGCGCGCAGCATGCGCAGCAGCTCGCCGCCGTCGAGGTCGGGCAGGCCGAGGTCGAGGACGACGAGGTCCGGCCGCTCCTCGACCGCCAGCTGGAGCCCCGCCAGCGCGGTGCCCGCCGAGCTGACGGCGTGCCCGCGTTCTCGCAGGGCCCGGATCAGGGCGGTACGGATCCGCTCGTCGTCCTCCACGACCAGGAGCTGGGCCACGGCGGGACGCTAGCGCCGATCCGGCCCGTTCCGATGGCCCCCCACCCAGGGGGATGAGATCGGTCCCTGCCCTTGTCACGCTCTTGAGGTGGCCTTAACCGACCCGGCGACAGAGTCCTCGCCATGAAGCGAATCGTGGCCTTCGGAGCTCTCTGGACCGCGTCGGCGGCTTCGGCCGTCGGGCTCGGGTTCCTCGCCGTCTCCTTCGTGGACGCCGACCGGACCCCGCTCGCCCAGCCGGCCGCCGCCACCGGGTCGGCGGCCTCGACCCCTTCCGTGCCGAGCGCGGAGGCCGACTCCACGCCGGCTCCCCAGCCCGACCCGCCCGTCGCGGCGCCGGCGTCCGGGGAGTACGTCACCGTCGGCGGCACCATCTACGCCTCGTGCGACGGCGGCGTGCTGCAGCTGGCCGCGGCGCCGGCGGTGGGCTGGTGGCTCGACGACCAGGACGCCGGCGGGGAGGTGGAGTTCGAGAGCCCGTCCCAGAAGGTCGAGGTGCACGTCGCCTGCACCGACGGCGCGCCGTCGTTCTTCGACGAGGGCGTGCGGTCCGACGACAACGAGCCGGAGGACTCCAGTCCGTCGTCGGCGTCCTCCTCGCCGAGCGTCTCCGCGCCTGCGGGGGCGGGCGTGGACGACTCCGCCGGCCGCGTCGGCGGGGGGCACGGCTCCGACGACCCGCCCGGTGACGACTCCGCGGGCCGGGTCGGCGGCGGTCACGGGTCCGACGACGGCCCCGGTGACGACCGCGGGCGCGGCCGCGGCAGCGACGACTGAACGGAGCTGTCGTCCGACTAGTTGTGAGTGGGCAGTCGGTGTCGCCGACGCGCGCGGACACGCCGGTCACGGCGGCGCCAACTGCCCACTCGCGCTGATCGGTCGGCACCTGGTCGCGGGTGGGCCCGTCGCGGGGGGCCGGAGGCCCTCCCGGCGGGGACACGGGGAGGGCTCCGCGGCGCTGCGGGAGGGCACCTGGTCGCGGTGTCGGCCGGTAGGCCGACAATGTCGTCGTGCTGTTGCGGATGTCGACCCTGTTCCTGCGCACCCTGCGTGACGACCCCGCCGACGCGGAGGTGCCGAGCCACCGCCTGCTCGTGCGGGCCGGCTACATCCGGCGCGCGGCTCCCGGCGGCTTCACCTGGCTGCCCCTGGGCTACCGGGTCTTCCGCAACGTCGAGCGCGTCGTCCGCGAGGAGATGGACGCGATGGGCGCGCAGGAGGTGCACTTCCCGGCGCTGCTGCCGCGGGAGCCCTACGAGGCGACCGGCCGCTGGACCGAGTACGGCGACAACCTGTTCCGGCTCCAGGACCGCCGCGGCGTCGACCACCTGCTCGGTCCCACGCACGAGGAGATGTTCACGCTCCTGGTGAAGGACCTGTACTCGTCGTACAAGGACCTCCCGCTGTCGCTGTACCAGATCCAGACCAAGTACCGGGACGAGGCGCGGCCGCGGGCCGGGCTGCTGCGCGGCCGCGAGTTCACGATGAAGGACAGCTACTCCTTCGACGTCGACGACGCCGGCCTGGACAAGTCCTACGCCGCCCACCGCGACGCCTACATCAAGATCTTCGACCGGCTCGGCCTGGAGTACGTGATCGTCTCCGCGATGTCCGGCGCGATGGGCGGGTCGAAGAGCGAGGAGTTCCTCCACCCGACCGACATCGGCGAGGACACCTTCGTCCGCTCCGCCGGCGGCTACGCCGCCAACGTGGAGGCGGTCTCCACCGTCGTCCCCGACGCGATCCCGCTGGACGGCCTGCCCGAGGCCCACGTCGAGGACACCCCCGACACCCCGACCATCGAGACGCTGGTGGCGGTGGCGCAGCAGCTGTTCCCGGACGCCGGGTACACGGCCGCCTCGACGCTGAAGAACGTCGTCGTCACGCTGGTGCACCCCGACGGCACCCGCGAGCCGCTGGTCATCGGCATCCCCGGCGACCGGGAGGTCGACGCCAAGCGCCTGGAGGCGCAGGTCGCCCCGGCCGAGGTGGAGCCGTTCACCGAGTTCGAGAAGCACCCGGAGCTGGTCAAGGGCTACATCGGTCCGCAGGTGCTGGGCACCGACAGCGCGTCGGGCATCCGCTTCCTCGTCGACCCGCGGGTCGTCCCGGGCACGCGCTGGATCACCGGCGCCAACGAGGCCGGCAAGCACGTGTTCGACCTCGTCGCCGGCCGCGACTTCAGCTGGGACGGCGTCGTCGAGGCCGCCGAGGTGCTGCCGGGTGACCCCGCGCCCGACGGTTCCGGCCCCCTCGAGCTGGCCCGCGGGGTGGAGATCGGTCACATCTTCCAGCTCGGCCGCAAGTACGCCGAGGCACTGGACCTGGAGGTGCTCGACGAGAACGGCAAGCTGGTCACGGTGACGATGGGCTCCTACGGCATCGGCGTCTCCCGGGCCGTGGCCGCGATCGCGGAGTCCACCCACGACGAGCTCGGCCTCGTGTGGCCGCGCGAGATCGCGCCGGCCGACGTGCACGTGGTCGCCACCGGCAAGGACGCCGCGGTGTTCGAGGCGGCCGAGGCCCTGGCCGGCCAGCTGGTGGGTGCGGGGCTGACCGTGCTCCTCGACGACCGTCCCAAGGTGTCGCCCGGCGTGAAGTTCAAGGACGCCGAGCTGCTCGGGATGCCGACGATCGTCACGGTCGGCCGCGGCCTGGCCGAGGGCGTGGTCGAGCTGCGCGACCGGGCGACCGGGGAGCGCGAGGAGGTGCCGGTCGCCGACGCCGCGACCCGCGTGCTGGCCGCCGTCCGCGGCTGAGCGGTCAGCCCCGCACCAGCGCCCGGTACCGGGAAGGCGTCACGCCGTAGGCCGCCCGGAAGGCGCGACCGAAGACCGATGGGTCGGCGAACCCGCAGCGGTGCGCGACGGCGGTGAGCGGTAGCTCCCGCGCGCCGCTGCGGGCCAGCTCCTCGCGGGCCCGCTCCAGGCGCCGCCGCTGGACGTAGCGGGCCACGGTGTCCTCCTCGCCGGCGAACAGCCGGTGCAGCTGCCGCACCGAGACGAAGTGGGCGGCCGCGATCGAGCGTGGGTCGAGGGCGGCGTCGGCCAGGTGCTCTTCCACGTGCGCCCGCACGGCCGCCATCAGGTCGCGGGCCGACCGCGCCGTCCCCGGCTGCGGTACCCCCGCGCCGGCCGCGGTGGTGACCAGCTCGAGCAGCTCCCCGGCGAGACGGTCCCCGGGGTCGGCGTCGCCGGCGTCGTCGCTGTGCACCAGGTCGGTCAGCATGCGGCCGAGCACCCCCGTGAGCCCGCGCCGGCCGTCCATCCGCCGGGCGGTGAGGGCGTGCGCGGGCACCGCCGGGTCCGGCCGGCACCAGGTGAGCACCAGCAGCGACCAGGACGGCGACCCCGGCGCGGCCCGCAGCTCCCAGGTGAACGGGCGGTCGGTCACGTAGAAGGCGTAGTCACCGGGGTGCAGCCGGCAGTCGCGCCCGTCCTGCTGCAACCGGGCCGCGCCCCGCTCGAGCAGCCCGACCTGCACGAAGTGCCGCGGATCCGTCCGCGCCAGGCCGGCGGTCCGCCGGGCCAGCTGGTCGACCGACCGCACCCGCGACAACTGCAGCGACCCCACGGTCCGGCTGTGCACCTCGCCGTCCAGGAGGTCGTCGGTGGCGGGGGAGACGTCGAGGTCCACGAAGTGCTCGCCGAGCAGGTCCCGCCAGGACCGGACCCCGGCGGAGCGGGCGGTCGTCGATGTCGGCATGGCGGCCTCGCTGACGGTCGGCCGCGCGGGGCTGCGCGGCACCGGTCCGGACCAGGCGGATCCGAGGGGAGGCTGCCACGCCGCGCAGCCAGGCGGAAGGCACGGGCGTTCCGGCGCTGGACGTCGAGGACCTGGCACGCGACGTCGAGGCCGTGGCCCGCCGGCGCGCCACGATCGGCGGCACCGGACGCCTTCGGGGTCCGCCCCCGAGCGAGGAGGCCACCATGACCCTGACCGACCTGCCGATGCCCGGGACGAAGACCGTGCACGGGGCCTGCCCGTGCGACTGCCCGGACACCTGCGCGTTCGACGTGACGGTCGTGGACGGCGTCGCCACCCGCGTGCGGGGCGCCCGGTCGCACCCGTTCACCCGCGGCGGGCTCTGCGTGAAGCTGAACGACTACGAGCGCACCGTCTACAGCCCCGACCGCGTGCTGCACCCGATGCGGCGGACCGGCCCCAAGGGCAGTGGCCGGTTCGAGCGGATCACCTGGGACGCCGCGCTGGACGAGATCGCCGCCCGCTTCACCGAGATCGCGCAGACCTCCGGCCCGGAGGCGATCATGCCGGTGAGCTACCTGGGCACCCAGGGCATCCTCAACGGCCTCAACGTCGGCGACCCGTTCTTCAACCGGCTGGGTGCCACCATCAGCGAGCGCACCTACTGCGACTCGGGCTCGTGCACCGCGTACGCGATGACGGTGGGCGCGACCGCCGGCGTGGATCCCGAGTCGTTCGTGCACGCGCGCTACATCGTCATCTGGGCCAACAACATGCTCAGCACCAACCTGCACCTGTGGCCGTTCGTCGCCGAGGCGCAGCGCCGGGGCGCCAAGGTCGTCGTCATCGACCCGGTCCGGCACCGGACGGCGGCGCACGCGGACTGGTACATCCCCATCCGCCCGGGCACCGACGGCGCGCTGGCGCTGGCGATGATGCACGTGATCATCGGCGAGGGACTGACCGACGAGGACTACGTGGCCCGGTACACCGTGGGCTTCGAGGAGCTCGCCGAGCGGGTCCGGCAGTACACCCCGGAGTGGGCCAGCGGCGAGACCGGCATCCCGGCCGAGGACATCCGCACCCTCGCCCGCGAGTACGCGGCGGCCAGCCCGTCGGTCATCCGCATCGGCGTGGCGATCGAGCGGCACGCCGGCGGCGGGCAGACCGTGCGGGCGATCTCCTGCCTGCCGGCCCTCACCGGGGCGTGGCGGAAGCCCGGCGGCGGGCTGCTGCAGCTGCCGCTGTGGGCCTTCCCGGTGAACTGGCCGGCGTTCCTCGGCGCCGAGTTCATCCGTCCCGGCACCCGCGTGGTCAACCAGTGGCTGCTCGGCCGCGCGCTGACCGGGAAGCTCGAGCTGGACCCGCCGATCCGGGCGCTGATGGTCTACAACAGCAACCCGCTGGTGGTCTGTCCGGAGCAGGACGAGTTGCTGGCGGGGCTGGCACGGGAGGACCTGTTCACCGTCGTCAGCGAGCACTTCATGACCGACACCGCCGACTTCGCCGACATCGTGCTGCCGGCCACCACCCAGCTGGAGCAGCGCGACCTGATGTTCTCGTGGGGCCACCTCTACGTGACAATGAACCTCCCGGCGATCGCCCCGCTGGGGGAGGCGGTGCCCAACACCGAGCTGTTCCGCCGCCTGGCCGCGCGCATGGGCTTCACCGAGCCGGTCTTCACGCGCACCGATGAGGAGATGGTGGCGGCGGCGTTCGACTGGTCGTCCCCGGTGCTGGAGGGCATCACGCCGGAGACGCTCGAGCGCGACGGGTGGGCCCGGCTGCGGCTGCCCGGCCCCGACGAGTACGCGCCGCACGCCGAGGGTGGCTTCCCGACGCCGTCGGGGAAGGTCGAGTTCCTGTCCTCGGCCGCCGCCGGCGGGAACTTCGTGTTGCCGCTGTTCCGTCAGGGCTGCACCGACCACCAGTCCGGCGAGCCGGTCGACCCGTTGCCGCACTACGTGCCGCCCCGCGAGGCGCCCGGCTCCGGGCCCTACCCGCTCACGCTGCTGTCACCGAAGTCGCACGCCTACCTCAACTCGAGCTTCGCCGACCGGCCGGGGCAGCAGCGGGTGCAGGGCGGGGACACCGTCGTCCACGTGCACCCGGCCGACGCCGCGGCCCGGGGGCTGGCCGACGGCGCGCCGGTCTGCGTGGTCAACGACCGCGGCCGGTTCGCCGCCCGGCTGCACGTCACCGACGACGTCGCTCCGGGCGTGGTGGTCTCGCCGATGGGCGGCTGGCGCAAGCACGCCGGCGGCGCCACGGTGAACGCGCTGAGCCCCTCGGTCTTCGCCGACCTGGGCCGGGCGCCGACGTTCTCCGACAACCTCGTCGACGTGCGGCCGGCCTGAGCACGACCGGCCGGAGAGCCGGCTCGGCGGGATCTGGCATGATGGTGGGTCGAACACGGCGGTGGGCGGCCCTCTCACCGTTGCCGGCCGTGTCCAGCCGCACCGCCCCCGGCGTACCCCCACGCGCCGCACGGGCGGGCACACGACCTGCGTTCGAGGAGAACACCACACACCGTGGCCACCAAGATCAAGCTCATGCGCCTGGGCAAGATGCGCGCGCCGTACTACCGCATCGTCGTCGCCGACGCCCGCACCAAGCGGGACGGCCGCTCGATCGAGACGATCGGCAAGTACCACCCGAAGGAGGACCCCTCCTACATCGAGGTCGACTCCGAGCGGGCGCAGTACTGGCTGGGTGTCGGCGCGCAGCCGACCGAGGCCGTCGCCGCCATCTTCCGGGTCACCGGTGACTGGCAGAAGTTCAAGGGCGAGCCGGCCCCGCCGCCCATGAAGGTCGCCGCCCCGAAGCCGGACAAGAAGGCCCTCTACGAGGAGGCCGTCCGCAACTCCGGTGCCGAGGAGCCGGCCACCGGCGCCACCACGCCGAAGAAGAAGGCCGCTCCCAAGGCCGACGACGCGGCCGCCGCCGCCGAGACGCCCGCCGAGTAAGACGTGCTCGAAGAGGCGCTCGAGCACCTGGTCAAGGGCATCGTCGACCACCCCGAGGACGTCACGGTCGACCTGCTCAGCAACCGCCGCGGCAAGACCCTCGAGGTCCGGGTGCACCCCGACGACCTCGGCAAGGTCATCGGCCGTGGCGGCCGCACCGCCAAGGCGCTGCGCACCGTGATGACCGGCGTCGGGGGGCGAGGCCTGCGGGTCGACGTCGTCGACACCGACGGGCGCTGAGCGCCTGCCCTCGTTGAGCACTGAGAACGATCCCACCGACACCGTGGTGGTCGGCCGCATCGGCCGGCCCCACGGTGTCCGTGGTGAGGTGACCGTCGAGGTCCGCACCGACGACCCCGACCTCCGGTTCGTCCCCGGGGCGGTCCTGCGGACCGATCCCGCCGAGCGCGGGCCCCTCACCGTCACCGGACGGCGGTGGCACCGCGACGTGCTCCTCCTGCAGTTCGAGGGCCCCGGCGGCCGCGTGGTCGACAGCCGCGAGGCCGCCGAGGAGTACCGCAACACCGAACTGCACGTCCCGGTCACCGACCTCCCCGAGCTCGAGGACCCGGACGCCTTCTACGACCACCAGCTGGTCGGCCTCAGCGCGCGCCTGCCCGACGGCACCGTCCTCGGCGAGGTCGTCGCCGTGCGGCACGAGGGCGCCGACCTGCTCGTCGTCCGCCGGGTCGAGGGCGGCCAGCTGCTCATCCCGTTCGTGACCGCGATCGTGCCCACCGTCGACCTGGCCGGTGGCGTCGCCGTCGTCGACCCGCCGGAGGGTCTGCTGGACCTGTGAGTGCCTTCCGCGTCGACGTCGTCACGATCTTCCCCGAGTACCTGTCCCCGCTGCGCCAGTCCCTGCTGGGCAAGGCCGCCGAGCGCGGACTGGTCAGCATCGGCGTGCACGACCTGCGGCAGTGGACCGACGACCTCCACCGCACGGTCGACGACTCCCCGTACGGCGGCGGTCCCGGCATGGTCATGCGCCCCGAGCCGTGGGGCCGGGCGCTGGAGGCGGTCCGCCCGCCCGGTACCCGGCTGGTCGTGCCCACCCCCGCCGGGCGTCCCTTCACGCAGGCCACGGCGGCGGAGTGGGCTCGTGAGCCGGGTCTCGTCTTCGCCTGCGGCCGCTACGAGGGCATCGACCAGCGGGTCGCCGACTGGGCGGCCGACGCCGGCCCCGTGTCCGAGGTCTCGATCGGCGACTACGTGCTCGCCGGCGGCGAGTCCGCCGTCCTGGTCATGGTGGAGGCGGTCACCCGCCTGCTGCCGGGCGTGGTGGGCAACCGGGAGTCCGTCGAGTACGACTCGCACGCCGACGGCCTCCTGGAGGGGCCGTCCTACACCCGTCCGGCCTCGTGGCGGGGACACGACGTCCCCCCGGTCCTGCTCTCCGGCGACCACGCCGCGATCGCGAGGTGGCGGCGCGCGGAGTCGCTGCGCCGGACCGCGGCCCGCCGTCCCGACCTCCTGGCCGCCCTCCCCGACGACGCGCTTGCGCCCGCCGACCGCGCGGTGCTGGACGAGCTGTGACCGACCGCCCGTGGGTGCGCCCGACCGCGCGGGTCGTCGTCCTGGACCCCGCCGGCCGGGTGCTCCTGCTCGGCGCCCGGCTGACCGACCCCGCCGTCCCGCCGGGTGACGTGCTGTTCTGGTACACGCCCGGCGGCGGCGTGGAGGACGGCGAGAGCGTGCGCGACGCCGCCGTCCGGGAGCTGGCCGAGGAGATCGGGCTGGTCGTGGCCCCCGCCGCGCTCGAGGGCCCGGTGTGGTTCCGGCGACACGTCGGCCCCTTCGCCGGGGTGCAGATCGACTCGCGGGAGACCTTCTTCGTCCTGCGGGACGTCGTCCACGAGATCGACCCGAGCGGCCGCACGGAGCTGGAGCTGCTGGGGGAGGAACCGCACCGCTGGTGGAGCGCCGCGGAGGTCGCGGAGGCGGCCGTGGACTTCGCGCCGCGGGAGCTCGCCGCGCTGCTCCCGGAGCTCCTCGCGGGCCCGTGGACGGGGCCGCCGCGCTTCGTCGCCTGAAGATGTGGCACAGTAGAGAGCTGCTGCGGACCGTCGGCCCCTCGACGGGAGCTCCTCCCGGAGCGCAGCTCCCCGGATCGGACAGCCGGGGCCGCTCGCTGTCCGCACCGTGAAGACGTAACCGCTAGGACAGGACTGCCGAGATGAACACCCTGGACGTACTCGACGCCGATTCGCTGCGCGACGACATCCCCGAGTTCCGCCCGGGCGACACCGTCAAGGTGCACGTGCGCGTCATCGAGGGCAACCGCTCGCGCATCCAGGTCTTCCAGGGTGTGGTCATCCGCCGTCAGGGCGGTGGCATCCGGGAGACCTTCACCGTCCGCAAGGTCAGCTTCGGTGTCGGCGTGGAGCGCACCTTCCCGGTGCACACCCCCGTCGTCGAGAAGATCGAGGTGCTGACCCGCGGTGACGTGCGCCGCGCCAAGCTGTACTACCTCCGCGAGCTGCGCGGCAAGGCCGCCAAGATCAAGGAGAAGCGCGAGACCGTCTCGCGCTGACACGCTCTCCGGCCGGGTCCCGGCCTGACCGCGGCGGGTCTCCCGCGCCGTACGCTGGCTCTCGATGAGCAGTGACCGGCCCGGGTGGCCCGCCGACGTCGTTCCGGAGGGCGAGGAGCCCCGCGGGGCCGCAGCCGACGGGTCCGCCAGGAGTGGCGGCATCGGCGACGACACCGGGCCGGTGGCCCCCGTCTCGCGCCGGCAGCGCCGGCGGGAGCGGCAGCAGGCGCCGAAGAAGGGCTCGCTGCTGCGGGAGCTGCCGGTGCTGCTGCTCGTGGCGTTCGTCCTCGCGCTGCTGGTGAAGACCTTCCTGGTGCAGGCCTTCTTCATCCCCTCGGGGTCGATGGAGCAGACGCTGCACGGCTGCCCCGGGTGCACCGGTGACCGGGTCTTGGTCAACAAGGTGCCGTACTGGTTCGGCGAGCCCGAGCCCGGCGACATCGTCGTCTTCGAGGGGCCGGACACCTGGTCACCCGAGGTCGACGTCGCCGAGCCGGGCAACTGGCTCTCCGGTGGGCTGCTGTGGCTGGGGCGCGCGGTGGGCGTGGCCCCGCCCAGTGAGGACGACTTCGTCAAGCGGGTCATCGCCACCGAGGGCCAGACCGTGCAGTGCTGCGACCCCGAGGGGCGGGTCACCGTCGACGGCGAGCCGCTGGACGAGCCCTACATCTACCAGGACTCCCCGCCGGAGCAGCGCGCGTTCGGCCCGGTCACCGTGCCGGAGGGCCGGCTGTGGGTCATGGGTGACCACCGGTCGGCGTCGGCGGATTCCCGCGTCCACGTGGGCGACCGCCACGCCGGCACGATCGGTGTGGACGACGTCATCGGCAAGGCCGCGCTCATCGTCTGGCCTCTGGAACGCTTCGACACGCTCGGCTCGCCCGACATCCAGGGCCTGGAGGCCTCGGCGCCGGGGGCGGGGCAGGCCGTGCCGGAGTCCGGTGCGACGGCGCTGGCCGCCCCCTACGCGCTCGGCCTGGTCGGTGCCGTGCCCGTGGCCGCCTGGCGACGACATCGACGCCGGCGCTGATCCGCTCCACCGCCGTCCGAGACCCGCCCTCCCGCTCCCGGGGAGGGCGGGTCTCGTCGTCCCGGCGCCGTGATACGCATTCGAAGAATGGCGTCGCCATGTCGACATCTGTTCACCGGTCACCTTTCCGGTGATTCTCGTGTGACGACGACTACGGGAATCCGTGCCCCCGGGATGACTCCGAGAATTCTGCTGAGAAATCTCCGGAAACTGTTCAAGCAACGGTCTCACCCGTCCGATGGACATTGTGAGAGTTCCCGATTGTGTGAAACGGAGTCAGTTGTGTCCGCACCCCTGGGTAGCACCGCCCGCGGCGTCACCCGCGTGCTCATCCTCGCCGACGCCCCCGTCCTGCGCCGGGGCCTGGTGAGCATGATCAACGAGACCGCCGGCATGCAGTCGGTCGGGACGCCGGGCGAGCTGCGCCGGGCGCTGACCCTCTTCGAGACCGCCCGCCCGGACGCCGTCGTCGTCGAGCTGGGCCACGGCCGCGCCGCCACGCTGAACGCCTGCCGCGACCTGCGTCGCCGGAGCCCGCAGGTGACGATCGTCGCCGTCGGCACCTCCGAGGACCCCGCCGTGGTGAACGAGGCGCTGGCCGCCGGCGTCCGCGGGTACCTCATGATCAACACCTCGCCGACCCTGCTGGGCTGGGCGATCCTGGCCGCGCGTGCCGGCCGCACGGTCGTCGACCCGCAGATCCGCCGCGTGGAGCCCTCCGCCACTCCCGCCGCCAAGCCGTTCACCCCGGAGGTGCCGCTGACCCGGCGCGAGTCCGACGTCCTCGACGAGCTGATCCAGGGCCAGTCGAACCGGCAGATCGGCCGCAACCTGTTCATCAGCGAGGACACCGTGAAGTCCCACGTCAAGGCCATCCTGCGCAAGCTGGGTGCCCGCGACCGGGCGCACGCGGTGTCCCTGGTGCTCTCCTCGCGCAACGGCGGCTGCACCTGCGGCGCCCACGGCCTCGCGCCGGCCGCGCCCGCCGAGGTCTGATCCCCGACCTCCCGGTCCCGCCGGTGGCACCGCCGCCGGTGACCGACCGGGATGCCTGTCCGGACCGTCCGCCTCCTCGGCGGTCCGCCGGGCACCACGGGCCCTCCGGGCCCGACCGTCCATGGGCCGGCCCCCTCTGACCCCGGGGGCCGGCCCGTGGCGTCTCCGCGACCGCCTCGGTCGGCGGCCCGGCTGCCCGGCCGGGGGAGTGCGTCCCTGTCGTCACCCCCGGGTCGTACTGTCGGACCGCGATGGTCCTGAGTCCCACCCCAGTCCGCGGCGCGCGCCTCCGGAAGGCGGCGCCGGTCGAGGACCGCCCTGACGCCCTGTGGGAGATGGAGCGGTCGCTGCGCCGCCGTGGCTTCGCCGCCATCGCGGGCGCCGACGAGGCCGGTCGTGGCGCGTGTGCCGGTCCGCTCGTCGCCGCCGCCTGCGTGCTGCCCCCCGGACGGCGCGGACGCGTGCCCGGGCTGGCCGACTCCAAGCTGCTGTCCCCGGCCACCCGGGAACGGGTCCACGACGAGATCCTGGATCGGGCCGTCGCCTGGTCGGTCGTCGTCATCCCCGTGGCCGACCTCGACGCGCGGGGCATGCACGTCACCAACATCGAGGCGCTGCGGCGGGCCGTGTGGAACCTCGACCCGGGCGCGGACTACGTGCTCACCGACGGCTTCCCCGTGCCGGGCCTGGCCCGGCCCACCCTCGCGGTCTGGAAGGGCGACCGGGTGGCTGCCTGCGTCGCCGCGGCCTCCGTGCTCGCGAAGGTCACGCGGGACCGGATCATGCTCGACCTGCACGAGCGCTGGCCCGAGTACGACTTCGCCGGCCACAAGGGCTACATCACCGACGTGCACACCGCCGCGCTGGACCGTCACGGCCCCTGCCCGGAGCACCGCATGCGCTTCGTCAACGTGGCCCGGGCCCGGGCTGCACACGCCGAACGGGCATCCCAGCTGACCGGCTCCGCCGGCATGGTCGATGATGGGGCCATGCGCCATGTGTCCGGAGAGTCTCGATGAGCACCGAGGACCTGGAGAAGTACGAGACCGAGATGGAGCTGCAGCTCTATCGCGAGTACCGGGACATCGTCCGGCAGTTCACCTACGTGGTGGAGACCGAGCGGCGCTTCTACCTGGCCAACGCCGTGGACCTCCAGGTCCGGGAGGCGGGGGGCGAGGTCTACTTCGAGCTCAAGCTCTCCGACGCCTGGGTGTGGGACATGTACCGGCCGGCGCGGTTCGTGCGCAACGTGCGTGTGCTGACGTTCAAGGACGTCAACGTGGAGGAGCTGGACAAGCCCGACCTCGAGCTGCCCGAGGGTCCCCGCCTGACCTGACACCCCTGCAGGGTGTCCCTCCACCCCGGTCCCGGGTCGCCGTGAGTCCACAGGACCGGAGTTGTCCACAGACCGGCTCCCGTCCTGGTGGCGGGCCGCCCCGCGGCCGACGGTCGGCTGGTGCGAACGACATCCGATCTCGGCGCCCACGGCGAGCGCATCGCCGCCGCCTTCCTCACCGACCGGGGGTTGCGGGTCCTCGACCGGAACTGGCGCTGCCGTGACGGTGAGCTCGACATCGTCGCCCGCGAGGGGGACGCGCTCGTCTTCTGCGAGGTGAAGACCCGCCGGGCGGTCGGCTTCGGCCACCCGGTGGAAGCGGTGGGGCCGGTCAAGCAACGCCGCCTCCGGACCCTCGCCCAGCGGTGGCTGGCCGCCCACGAGGAGCACGCCCCCGAACTGCGTTTCGACGTCGTCGGGGTGCTCGTCCGGCCGGCGGCACCGGCCCTGGTCACCCACCTGCGGGCGGCGTTCTCATGACGCTGGCACGCACCTGGTCGGTCGGGCTGGCCGGGGTCCACGGCGCGGTGGTCGAGGTCGAGGTCGACATGTCCGCCGGCGTCCCGGGGGTGACCCTCGTCGGCCTGCCCGACGCCGTGGTCCGCCAGTCGGTCGACCGCGTGCGGGCGGCGGTGGTCAACGCCGGAGGGCGGTGGCCGATGCGCCGCATCACCATCGGCCTGTCGCCGGCGTCGATGCCCAAGCAGGGCAGCGGCTTCGACCTCGCCCTGGCCATGGCCGTGCTCGCCGCGGACGGCGCGGTGCCGGGGGAGTCGGTGGACGGCCTGGTCCTGCTCGGCGAGCTGGGGCTCGACGGCTCGGTCCGCGCGGTCCGGGGCGTCCTGCCGGCGGTCCTCGCCGCCGCCCGGGCGGGCCACCGGACGGTCGTGGTGCCGGCGGGCAACGCCGAGGAGGCCGCCCTGGTCGACAGCGTCGACGTGCTGCCGGTCGGCACGCTGACCGAGCTGGTCGCCCACGTGCAGGGCGGAGCGGCGCTGCCCCGGCACACCCGCCGCCCGCTGCCCCCACCCGCGCTCGGAGCGGACCTGGGGGACGTCGTCGGCCAGACCGTGGGCCGCCGCGCGGTGGAGGTGGCGGCGGCCGGCGGGCACCACGTGTTCCTGACCGGGCCACCGGGCGCGGGCAAGACGATGCTGGCCGAGCGGCTGCCCGGTCTGCTGCCGGAGCTCGACGAGCAGGCGGCCCTGGAGGTCACCGCGATCCACTCGGTGGCGGGCACGCTGCCGCCGGACGCCCCGCTGCTCACCCGGCCTCCGTTCGAGGCGCCGCACCACTCGGCGACGATGGCCGCGCTGGTCGGCGGCGGCTCCGGGCTCATCCGCCCCGGGGCCCTGTGCCGGGCCCACCGCGGTGTCCTCTTCCTGGACGAGGCGCCGGAGTTCCCGCGGGCCGTGCTCGACACGCTGCGCCAGCCGCTGGAGCGGGGGCAGGTGACGATCTCCCGGGCCGGTGGTGCGGCGACCTTCCCGTGCCGCACGCAGCTGGTGCTCGCCGCCAACCCCTGCCCGTGCGCCAGCGCCGCCGGGGACGCCGCCTGCACGTGCAGCGCCCTGGAGCGGCGGAGGTACCGGGCCCGGCTGTCCGGTCCGCTGCTGGACCGCATCGACCTGCGGGTGGAGCTGCCCGCGGTCACCCGCGCGGCCTGGCTGGAGGCCGGCTCGGCGCCGGAGCCGACCGCGGTGGTGGCCGGGCGGGTGCACGAGGCGCGCGCGGCGGCCGCGGCCCGGCTGCGAGGCACGGGCCTGACCCTCAACAGCCAGGTCCCCGGCCGGCTGCTGCGCGAGCGCTGGTCACCACCTCGCCCGGCGCTGCGCCTGGTCGAGCGGGCGCTGGAGCGGGGGGCGCTGTCGGTCCGTGGCTACGACCGGGTGCTGCGCGTCGCCTGGACCCTCGCCGACCTGTCGGGCCGCACGGTGCCCGGTTCCGACGACGTCGCCGAGGCCCTCGGCATGCGGCTGCAGCGGGTGGCGGCATGAGCACCCTCCCCGACCTGGACGAGGAGATGGAACAGGGGCTCGTCGAGCCACAGGGGCCCGACGGGCTCCCCTCCCCGGCGGTGCGGCGTGCGCGGGCCTGGCTCAACCGGTCGGCCGAGCCGGGGAGCGTCGCCTTCTGGCGGTTCGTCGACGACGCCGGGCCGGTCGAGGCGGTGCGGCGGCTGCGGGCCGGCCGGGCCCCCGACGCCGTCCGGGCGCTCGTGGGTGCCCGGGTGGACCAGGATGCGACGGGGGCCGACCTGCTGCGGGCCCAGCGGTGCGGAGCCCGGCTGGTCGTCCCGGAGGACGACGAGTGGCCCGGGCTGCTGCTCCATGCGCTCACGGTCGCCACCAGCGAGGAGCCCGACGACCCCCGCAGGCAGGCGCCGCGCACCACCGCCCCCGTGCCGCCGCTGGCGTTGTGGGTCCGCGGGCGGGACCGCCTCGACCGACTGGCCGAGCGCTCGGTGGCGATCGTCGGGGCCCGGGCGTCGACGGCCTACGGCGAGCACGTGGCCGGGGAGCTCGGGCACCAGCTGGGGGAGCGCGGGTGGACGGTCGTCTCCGGCGGCGCCTTCGGGATCGACGCCGCGGCGCACCGGGGCGCGCTGGCCGCGGGCGGGCCGACGATCGCCGTCCTCGCCTGCGGGATCGACCGGGTCTACCCCGCGGCGCACGGTGCCCTCCTCCACCGCATCGCCGAGGAGGGGCTGCTGGTCAGCGAGTGGCCGCCGGGCGCTGCTCCGCACAAGCACCGGTTCCTGGTGCGCAACCGGCTCATCGCCGGGCTCACCCGGGGCACGGTCGTGGTGGAGGCGGCCGCGCGGTCCGGCGCCCAGGCCACCGCGCGGCGGGCCGGTCGGCTGGGGCGGCCGGTGATGGTGGTGCCCGGTCCGGTCACCTCGGCGATGTCGGTCGGGTGCCACGAGCTGCTGCGCGACGTCGACCTGGGCGCGGTGCTGGTGGGCAACGCCGCCCACGTCGTCGAGGCGGTCGGGCGGCTGGGGGAGGACCTCGCCGAGCCACCGGCACGACCGGCCGACCGGCGGGACGGGCTGTCCGACGTCGCCGTCCGGGTCCTGGACGCCTGCCCGGTGCGCAACGGCGTCAGCCCGGAGCGCCTGGCCGCGACGGCGGGGTGCGACGTCCTCGACGTGATGCGGGTGCTGCCGGCCCTGGAACTCGCCGACCTGGTGGAGTGGACCGGCACCGGCTGGCGGATCGCCCGGCAGGAGGAGTCCGGCGCCACCCGGTGACGGGGCGGGGCGGAGCACCGGACGCCGGGGTCCGGAGGTCGGCGCGGCGGCTTGACCCCCGGCGGACGGCGACGGACGGTTCCGGGGTGACCGCCCGGACCGCCGACGCGCGCGCCGCCCTGCCGCCGGCGCTCGGCGAGGCGCTGTCCGGGTACGAGGACCACCTGCGCACGCAGCGGGACCTGTCCGACCACACCGTCCGCGGTTACGTCGGTGACGCCGTCTGGCTGCTGGACCACCTCGCCCGCCGCGGTGGCACCCGCGTCGACGAGCTCGACCTCGCCGCCCTGCGCAGCTGGTTGGCCCAGGGCCGCACCCGGGGCGCCGGGCGGGCCACCACCGCCCGGCGGGCCGCGGCGGCGCGGTCCTTCACCGGCTGGCTGCGGCGCGCCGGCCTGACCCCCGAGGACGTCGGCCTGCGGCTGGTGAGCCCCAAGGCCCACCGCACGCTGCCCGACGTGCTCGCGCCGGACCAGGCCCGAGCCGTGCTCGACTCCGCCGCGGACGCCGAGGAACCGGTCGGGCTGCGCGACGCCCTGGTGCTCGAGCTGCTCTACGCCAGCGGCATCCGGGTCAGCGAGCTGGTCGGGCTCGACGTGGACGACGTCGACCGCGGCCGCCGCCTGCTGCGGGTGCTGGGCAAGGGGCGCAAGGAGCGCAGCGTGCCCTACGGCGTCCCGGCCGAGCGCGCGCTCGACGCCTGGCTCACCCGGGGGCGGCCGGCCCTGGCCACCGCCGAGTCCGGTCCCGCGCTGCTGCTCGGCCGTCGCGGCCGGAGGCTGGATCCGCGCGAGGCGCGGCGGGTCGTGCACACCGCGGTGGCCGCCGCGCCGGGCGCGCCCGACATCGGTCCGCACGGCCTGCGGCACTCCGCGGCCACCCACGTGCTCGAGGGCGGCGCGGACCTGCGCTCGGTGCAGGAGCTGCTGGGCCACGCCAGCCTCGCGACCACCCAGATCTACACGCACGTGACGGTTGAGCGCCTCCGTGCCGTGCACGCCCAGGCGCACCCGCGCGCCTGAGCGGACTGCTCTCCGTGTCTGACACAGTTGGGGTGCGCTCGATCGAGTCGCCCCACACCGCAGTGCCCACCCCGAGGCTGCCGACGGCAGGCCTCCGACCAGTCGGGAGAGCGTCCGTGCCCGAGGCCACCATCCACCGGCGTGACGAGACCCACGGCGACGCCGACGCAGCGCTGGCCGAGCTGTGGGCCACCTACGTCGCCGACCGCGACCCCGGCCTCCGCGACCGGCTGATCCTGCACTACGCGCCGCTGGTGAAGTACGTCGCCGGCCGCGTGGGCAGCGGCCTGCCCGCGCACGTCGAGCAGGCCGACCTCGTCTCCTACGGCACCTTCGGGCTGATCGACGCGATCACCCGGTACCAGCCCTCCCGCGAGGTGAAGTTCGAGAGCTACGCGATGGCGCGCATCCGCGGCGCGATCATCGACGAGCTGCGCAGCACCGACTGGATCCCGCGCTCGGTGCGCATGAAGGCCCGGCAGTTCGAGCGGACGGTGGCGACCCTCGAGAGCCGGCTGCGCCGCAGCCCCACCGACGAGGAGGTGGCTGCGGAGATGGACATGGACGTCGAGGAGGTCCGCAAGTTCCTCGGGCAGCTCTCCCTGGTCAACGTCGTCGCCCTCGACGAGCTGCTCTCCGACGACGAGGGCGGCGCACCCCGGCTGGTGGACACCCTGCAGGACACCAGCGCGCTGGACCCGCAGGCGATGGCCGAACACGGGGAGGCCCGCCAGCTCCTCGCCCGGGCGGTGGAGCAGCTTCCCGAGCGGGAGAAGGTCGTCGTCAGCCTCTACTACTTCGAGGGCCTCACCCTCGCCGACATCGGCCGCGTCCTCGGCGTGACCGAGAGCCGGATCTGCCAGCTGCACACCAAGGCCGTGCTGCACCTGCGCACCAAGCTCGCCGACATCGCCTGACGGCGCGACGGTCGCGGTGGTCCTGGAGCACGCCCTGCTGCCGGTCCGGCCCGGGCAGGAAGCCGAGTTCGAGGCGGCGTTCGCCCGGGCGCGCTCGGTCATCGCGGCGACGCCCGGGTTCCGGAGGCTGACGCTGAGCCGGTGCCTCGAACGCCCCGCCACCTACCTGCTGCTGGTGGAGTGGGACCGCGTCGAGGACCACACCGAGGGCTTCCGCGGCTCGCCCGGCTACGCCCGGTGGCGCGCGCTCCTGCACCACTTCTACGACCCGTTCCCCACCGTCGAGCACTTCGCCACGGTCCTCACCGCCGACCCGCACGACGCCGAGGCCGACGCCGGGGTGGACTGCGGGGCCGGGGAGCAGCCCCCGCCCCGGGCGTGACGCCGCCGGCAGCAGGTCATCCCATCGGCAGCAGCCGCACCTCCGGCGGGCGGAGCAGCGCCATCGGGTCCAGATAGGTCTCCCCGCGGCGCAGCCCCCAGTGCAGGCACGCCGCGACCGGGCAGCCGGCGTGCCCCTCGGCGAGCGTGCCGACGGGGGAGCCGCGCGCCACGGCCTGCCCGGCGCCGACGCCCGGCGTCACCGGTTCGTAGGTGGTGCGCAGGCCGCCGGGGTGGTCGACGCTCACCACCGGCCGCCCGGCCACCGTGCCCGCGAAGGCGACGACGCCGTCCCCGGCGGCCAGCACCGTCGCGCCGGGGGAGCCGGCCAGGTCCACGCCGCGGTGGCCGGGGCCGTAGCGGTCCGGCGGCGGGTCGAAGGGCCGGGTCACCGCGCCGTCCACCGGCCGCACCCAGAGGGCGGCAGCGGCCGGCCGAGCGGGTTCGGCGACGGCGGGCGCCGGGGCCAGCAGCCAGACGACGGCGAGGAGGACGACGGCGAGGGCGCGCACGGGGAGCACCCTGCCGCCGGCAGGGGAGCGGGCGGCCGGTGGCGGCCCGGTTGTGGACGGACCCGGCCGCTGGGGATGGGCACCGCGGACGAGGCGTATGCTGCTCGGTGCGACCCGCCTCGCGCGGGTCGACTTCGCGCGTCCTCATCCCCGCCGCACGACGGCGGGGCGGTCGCCACCTCGGTCCCCACGGTCCTCCCGCGGGGTGGTGTGGCGCCCGGACGCCAGGGCGGTGCACCACCCGGTGCCCGCGACAACCGAGGAGCGCGGCCGCCCGGCGGCCGCGCGCACACAGGAAGGCTGCGGCCATGGCAGTCGTCAGCATGAAGCAGCTGCTCGACAGCGGCGTCCACTTCGGGCACCAGACCCGTCGCTGGAACCCGAAGATGAAGCGCTTCATCTTCACCGAGCGCAACGGCATCTACATCATCGACCTGCAGCAGACGCTCGGGTACATCGACAACGCCTACGAGTTCGTCAAGCAGACCGTCGCCCACGGTGGCTCGATCCTGTTCATCGGGACCAAGCGCCAGGCGCAGGAGGTCATCGCCGAGCAGGCGCAGCGGGTCGGCATGCCCTACGTCAACCAGCGCTGGCTGGGCGGCATGCTCACCAACTTCCAGACCGTGCACAAGCGCCTCCAGCGGCTCAAGGAGCTCGAGGACATGGAGCAGACCGGCGTGCTGGTCAGCCTGTCCAAGAAGGAGCAGCTGGTCCTCAGCCGCGAGAAGGCCAAGCTCGAGCGCAGCCTCGGCGGCATCCGCGACATGCAGAAGGTGCCCAGCGCCGTCTGGATCGTGGACACCAAGAAGGAGCACATCGCCGTCGGCGAGGCCCGCAAGCTGGGCATCCCGGTCGTCGCGATCCTCGACACCAACTGCGACCCCGACGAGGTCGACTACAAGATCCCGGGCAACGACGACGCCATCCGCAGCGCCGCCCTGCTCACCCGCGTGATCGCCGACGCCGTCGCCGAGGGCCTCATGGCCCGCTCGGCGGCCCAGGCCAACGCCGGCCGCGAGGAGGGCGAGCAGCCCGCCATCGGCGGCGACGAGCCGCTGGCCGACTGGGAGCGCGAGCTGCTCACCGGCCAGCAGGCCGACGCCGGCGCCACCCCGCTCCCGGAGACCCCGGCCGAGCAGCCGCAGGTCTCCGCGGCCGAGGTCGCCCCGGTCGAGGGCGTCCCCGCCACGGGCGACACCGCGACCGGCACCCAGGGCGCCCAGAACGGCTGACCCCGCGGCGCCGTCCCCGCCCGCGCGGGGACGGCG